>JBAWAM010000640.1:0-4363 GCA_049589315.1 Myxococcaceae bacterium | reverse complement strand
GCGCTGGTGCAGGTCATCGGGGTCAGGCCAACGCCCGGGCCCCCCATGATGCCGACAGAGGCGGAGTTCGACGCGGTGCCGCCGGACGCGTAGGCGAACCGGATCTTGTTGCTCCCTTCGTACAACTGAACCTGGAAGCTGAAGCGCGAGCTCAGCGCGCAGGAGCTCGAGGAGCAGACGTTCGCCCACTCCACCGTGTAGACGCGGTTGGGGGCGGCGCCGGTGGTCTGGTTTCGAATCACCGAGCCAGTGCCGTTCTTGAACAGATTGTCCCACCACGGGGCGATGATGGTGCTCGGATTGCCTCCCGAGCCATCGTGCGGAATGCCCACGTTGCTGCTGTCGCCCGCGCTGCCGGACTCGAAGACGATGTACCCGTGCTGAGACACCCCGATCGAGGCGCCGGCCGCGTACTGGCGATCGTAGAACTTGAAGTCGAACGGCAACGACACCGTCACGCCGGTCGAGGAAGCGGTCGGCAGAGACGATCCGGAGATCGGGGCGTACTGCGCCGAGGACGGCCCGCTCACCTGATACTGGATGGCCGGGGTCTGGGCCTGCGCCGGGGCCGGCGCGACCAGCCCCACCGCCACCGCTGCAGTGGCCAGGCTCACCGCGAGCTTCCGGCGACGGGCGAAGAAGGCAAGCAGCGGTGCGAACAGCGTCAGCCACATCACGCCGTTTCCGTTGCCCTGGGCCACGCTGCAGCCGGCCGCGACCGGCGCAGGCGTCACCTCGAGCGAGAACGCGCCAAGGCTGCTTTCCGAGACGGCGTCATTCGCCTCAACCACGTAGTTCCAGGTTCCCACCGAATTTTCCATTTCGACCGTGCCGCTGATGTGTCCTTGATGATCCATGCTGAGCCCGGGGGGCAGCTTCCCTGAGAAGATCCGGTACTGACTGGCGTCCTTCCCTGACGTGAGCTGGAACGCCACCGCATCGCCCGGGTGGATGACCGCAGGCGGGTTGATGGCGGTGAGGCTCAGACGTTCCGGGTGTACGCGCAGGAGGAAGTTTGCCACGTCGGAGCGGTTCTTCGCATCCACGACCTGAATGCTCACGACGTACGTTCCGGAGACGATCGCCTTCCCGGCAAGCACCCCTGCGACACCGTTCTGGGTGGTCAGGGTGATTCCGTCGGGCAGCGACCCGCCGGCCACCGACCAGGTGAGCGGCGTCTCCAGCGCGGGGGCGGGATCTCCCGCCATCTTCGCAGAGAGATCCATCCAGTAGTCGGAGCCCACCATCGCCTCGGGGATCTTCGCCGTGCTGATGTAGATCGCCCCGGTGTCGACCACCCTCATCGTGATCGGCGCGGTGACCCGGGTCCCTACCGCGTCGGTGACCTCGGCAGTGACCTCGTAGGGGCCGACCCGGATTCCGTTCTGGGCCCGCCCCGTGAAGACGCCCTGCTCGTTGACGGTGATCCCGGGGGGAAGCGCCCCGCTCACCTTCCACTTGTGGGGTCGCGTCCCTCCGGCGGCAGAGAGATTCGCGCTGTAGGCGTACGACGAGCTGTTCACCACCGGGGGCAGATTGAGGCTGGTGATCGTCAGCTCACCGGAGACCGCCAGCACCCGGAGCACCAGGCGCGCCAGCGCCGTCCGGCCCGCATTCTCGGCGGTGACGTTGAAGGTGGACATGACGGTGGCCGTCGGCGTTCCGGAGATGATGCCGTCCGTCGAGAGCTCGAGGCCGGTCTCCGCCTTGAGGTTGGCATCGGCGATCCACGTCACCGGGCCCTGTGCCCCGGCCACACCGAGCTTGAAGAAATAGGACTGGCCGATCACCGCATCCGGAAGCTGCTGCTGGGAGATCCACATCGACGAGGGGGCGACCGTGACGGTCCCGCTGGACGCGACGCCGTTGTTCGTCTCGTCGAGCTCCAGCTCCTCCTCGGCCGCGTCCACCAGCACTCCGACGTACCAGGTCCCTGCCACCATGTTGCCAGGCAGGCGGACGAACTCGGTCGCGGCGTCGCTCTCGCCCGCGGCGAGGGTGATCTCGCGCGAGTCGTGGACCTGCCCGCTCTCGCCGATGATCGGAAGCGCCGTGTCACCGACGTCGATGATGTCGTTGGCCGAAGCGTAGAACCGGTAGGAGACCTTTCCGCCATCCTTGTTCCCGGCATTGCGGAGGAGCCGGTAGACGGGCAGCGTCTCGCCGACTGCCGCGCTCGCCGGCGCGTCGACCCGACCGACCGCGTAGTCCGAAGCCGGCTCCAGCAGCAGGACGGGCTCGGGCGCAGTGGCACCGACGAACCGGACGTTGTTGCCCTTGGCAAGCTCGGTCAAAGCCCCGTAGCAGTCCGCCGCTGCGAACATGAAGTAGTTGCCCGTCTTGTAGGGCTTGCCGAAATCGTCAATCACCGGGACCTGGAACTCGAACGCCAACGTGACGCTCTGTCCTGCCGGAACGCTGGTGACGGTGCCGTACCCCGCCTCCGTATCCGCGGTGAAGCTCATGCTCGCGTCCGCCGAGATCACCGCGCACGTGCGGAAGTTCCGGGCTTCTGCGCCGCCCGTATTGTTGAGCGTCACCGTCATCCGCGCCGTCTCGCCAATGAAGAGACGTCGGGTCGGAATGAAGGTGTATCGATCCGTCACATCTGCGGCCGTCGTGACGAGGTCCGCCTGGTGGACCAGCACCGTGGAGGAGGAGAACACCACGTTGTTGTTCTCATTGGCCTCGGGCACCTGGTTTCGCGGATCGACTCGCAGGCCCCAGTGGAACGTCCCCCCCGGGACGGTCTGCGGGATGATGACGGTATATGTCCGGGTGAAGCTCGCGCCGACGGTGACCACCTCGGTCCCCTGGACCGGGAATTCGAAGTCGTTGCCGTCGAACACATTGTCGACCGAGAGGACGTACGTGTATTCCACCGCATTGTTCGGAGTGGGCGCGGCATCGGTCCCGTCATTTCGCCACTGCGCCTGCAAGGTAGCGGTGTCTCCCGGACGAAGCGTCCCAGGGCTTCCGGTGATGCTGCTGGCGATCAGGTCGATGCCGAAGGTGAAGTGGTCTGCGGTCGAACCGAGGTTGTTCGTCTCGGTGAACTCATGGACCGCGCCACAGTTGGTGGTGCAGCCTGCCGGGGCTGGATCAGCCTCGATCAGGACGTAGTACTGGCCCGCGGTCACGTTCGTGGCGCTGGCGTTCCCGGATGCGGTGACGGTCCCCTTCGCCGCCATGCTCAGCGCCGAGGTGGAGGTGAACACGAGCTGGTCGTTCGAGTCGAGCGCACGGTTTGTGGAGAGATAGGCCTTCCAATGGAAGTTGTTCGCCGGGGTCAGGCCGAAGTTCCGGAAGGTCGGCTGCACCGTGAAGGTCAGGTTCGACCCGTTCTTCGCCATGTTCGACAGATTGACCTGCTCGACGAAGATGTCCGCGGTCGGCGTCTCACCGACCGTGAAGAGGGCATCCGCCGGCCAGTCCGGGTCATCGCAGTTCGGGCCGCAGGTCAGGAAGGTGCCACCCTGGGTGCCGTCCGCGTTCTCGAACCCGGCGGTCGCCTCACCGTCGAGGGTGCCGCTCTTCGGCCCGTAGTGGACCTGGAACATGCCGGACGCAGTCAGACGAACCTGGAAGCTGACGTTGGGCGTTGGAGTGCAGCAGTCCGCAAGCTGGTGGTACTCGATGATGATCTCGGAGGGGTTCGGGCTGTGATGCCGGATCTGGCCCCCCACGAACATGTCGTCCCACCAGGCACCGATGAGGTTGTTGGGCGTGCCCGTGCCGGGAACGGCATGGTTCGAGAAGCAGCTGCTCGATACGCAACTGGTCACACCGGAGTTGTTGAAGACCAGCACGCCGTTCGAGTTCGCCACCACGGACGTGTAGCTGTTCCCGTAGTAAGGGAAGCTGAACCCGAGCGGGATGACGACCGAGCCTTCGTCTTGCGCCGAAAAAGTGCCGGTCGGGGCAAGCTGCGCCGTCACGTTGGTCGCATTGCTCAAGGGCACATACGGCTGCGTGGTGCGGGTGATCACGCTGTAGTTCATCTGAGCGAGCGCCGGAGCAGCACTCAACAGCGCTCCCAGGAGCAGCAAACGAACGTGTTGTTTCATACGCAGAATCCTTTTTCCCGGTGACGGCAAAGCCCCCACCCTTGGACACGGTGGAGGCTCGCCTGATCGGCTTCGTTTGGCTGATGAACGCTACGGCACCGGCTGCGGATCGTAGCAGGTCGTGTTGTACTCGATGGTCATCGTCTGGCCCGGCTCAGGCACGTACATGGGCTCGAAGTTCACCGAGTTCGACACCGAGTCGTAGACCCACACGTTCGCACCGCGGTTGTCCACGGCCGGGATCGGGGTGCCATTGATGACCACCTTGATCGGACCACCCGAAAGATCCGGCACCG
>JBAWAM010000639.1:0-2351 GCA_049589315.1 Myxococcaceae bacterium | reverse complement strand
CCGATCAAGGGCGCGCACACGTCGACCACCGACTACACCAGCAACCTGCCGGGCTCTCCGGCGAAGGCGTTCGACTACTTCGTCAACAACCCCAAGGCCGTCTTCGGGGCAGCTGGTCTGAAGATTCGGCCGGGGACGAGCAAGCTGACCGACGGCGCCCGGCTGTTCCTCGAGGACAAGGGCCCGCCGCCGGTCTTCGCGCCCATCGACGTCCAACTCGACAAGAAGAAGCGGGAGATCCGGATCACCACTCTGGACGGACATCCCATCCGCGGGACGAATGTCTTCACGTTCACCGCGGGCAAGAACGGTACGACCAGACTCGTTCAGAAGAGCCGGTTCCAGGGGAGCTCCCCGCTCGTGAAGGTCGGCGTGAGCCTCACGGGGGCGATCCAGCGGCAGCACGAGATCTGGAAGAAGGTCCACGGCCATCTCCACAAGAAGCTCTGAGCCGATTGGATGAACCCGGAAGGCTGGCCACGGTACCTGCAGAACATGAGTCATCCACCGCAGTGACCGCATGTCGAGCGCTCCCCCGAGTCGCCTCCGCGTCTTCGTCGCCTGCTTCGTGCTCTGGGGCAGCATCTGGTCCGTGATCAAGATCGGACTGGAGGATCTTCCGCCGCTGCGTTTCGCGGAAATGCGGATGTGACCTGCCTCTTGTACTTCGTCTCCTCGGCCTCTGCGGTCGTGAGGGGGCCGTACGAGATCGCAAACACCGCTGCAGACACCGCCGCTGCTGAAACGAACCAGCGCTTCATCCCTTCCTCCGGTCGAGAGGTGATACCGAGCGTCCGCAGGAGCCTTCCCTCGAAGCCGTTGATCGAGAATTTCCCTTCGCGGTGGCATGGGCCCTGGGTTGACGGACGGTCCATCGCCCGGGCTATACGCGCTGAGACCATGTCCCTGCGCCGACGCAATCTGCTCATCCTGTTCATCTCGCTTGGCCTCCTGGGCGCGTTGGCCGCGGTCCGCTTCACCGTCGTGCTCAACGCCCCGGCAGCACGCGGCAAGGACGTCGACTCCACCGAGGAGATGGCCCGGCGGTTCCACCGCGGTGATGGCGTGTGCCTCCGCTATCTCGAGGGGGAGATTCCCGATGAGGACGTCGACGCTTTGACGGAGGTCCTCCTCGAAGCGGGGGTCACGCCGGACGAGCTCTCCGCGGCAGTGGGCTTGATGAAGCAGTGGGGCACGGAGCGTGAGGCGACGATGCATGCGCTCCCGGAGGTGGACGAGTGGTACGAGGTCCTGACCGAGGACATGACTCCGACAGCTCGGCTGCTGCTCTGGATCAAGGGTGAGGAGCTGCTCCGGGAGAACATCGAGAAGGCGACGTCGTTCACCCCCGCGGTCGACCCGGAAGACCAGACGACGTGGGCGCAGACCGCGGAGGTGCGGAGGGCGGTCCTTCGCGCCCAGTGGGAGAGGCGACCCGATGTGTTCGCCATCGGTGGCGGCGCGATTCAGTTGATCGAGCAGCTGAATCGACGAATCACGGTGCAGCGACTCGATGTGCTCGTCACGGCGATCCGTGCGCACGTGCGGGAGCGTGGCGCCCTTCCTGCGTCCCTGTCGGAGCTGGGAATCTCGGACGAGAGCGCGTTGCTCGACGGGTGGCACAAACCGTTCGAGGTCGACCGGATTCCGGGTGGACTTCGTGTGTTCTCGGTTCGATTCGACGATGAGGTGCCCGAACGAGAGGTGCTTCTGTCGCCGGAGGTTGACCAGCCGAAGGTCGGCTGTGGTCCGCTGCCGAAGCGCCTCACCGTCTCGCGCGCCGAGCTCGAGGGGTCGGCCGGGAACACGGAGCCTGCATCTCAGGCCCGAATCACCCCAGTCTTTAGCGAAGGCACCGCTCGGGGGGTCAAGCTCGAGGGCATCCGGGCGGGCTCACTCTACGAACGACTCGGGTTGTGTAACGGAGACGTCGTGACGGAGCTCCTGGGCTTGAAGCTCGACTCGCCCGAACACCTCCTGGAGGCGTACAGCCGGGGCCAGGGTGCTTCGACTGTGCCAATGTCGATCCAGCGGAACGGGGAGGAGTACCAGGTGACCCTGGTGCTGGAATAAGTCTCCGGCCAGGTGGTGCGAGAGCGGGTCGGCGAAGCCGTCCGCACCGTAGTCACCAGGTCCCGCGCGCACGCCCCGGCCGGCCGGGCCTCGCCTTCGACCCGGCTGCCACCGTGCCCGTGGATTGAAACGCGCTCGTGGGCGGGCAAGGGGCATAGTGCCGCTCACTTGCATAGGGCACTCCGCGTCACAGCCCCTGGTTGTTCGCCTTGTCGACGCCGCAGGTGTTGAACGCGAACATCCGAATCGCGGATAACACACGCGTTCTGCGGCCGCGC
>JBAWAM010000638.1:0-2677 GCA_049589315.1 Myxococcaceae bacterium | reverse complement strand
CGGATCCGATGCAGTCTTCGCTCAATGCCCTCAGCGCCATCCGCCAGGGCCTGGGGGTGAAGACGTTCGTCCTCGGGTTCGCGGGAGGCTCCGCGGACAACCTGAACCAGATGGCCCAGGCGGGGGGCTCCGAGCGCCACCCCGGGCAGTGCAACACCTCGGACAAGAAGTGCTACTACGAGGCGAGCAACGCCACCGAGCTCGAGGCGGCGCTCAATGAGATCGTCACTGTGGTCGGCGGCGAGCTCGGCGGGTTCTCCTGTGACGACAGCTGCTACGCCCAGGGCTGCCCAGCCGGCCAGGTCTGCGAGAACGCGCAGTGCGTCGCGGATCCCTGCGCGGCGGTCAGCTGCAACGAAGGCAGCGCCTGCGTCGACGGCGTCTGCAAAGCGTTCTGCTCGGAGTCCTGCATCGGGAACAAGCGCTGCGAGGACGGCGTCTGTGTGGATGACTCGATCTGCCCGAGCGCCTGCACGGGTCGCAATCAGACCTGCGTCGCGGGCCAATGCGTGGAGGATCTCTGCTCGGGACAGGGTCAGACGCTGGACTGCCCGGACACCCACGTCTGCTACAAGAACGCCTGCCACCTGAGGTTCACGCCGGCGAAGCCGGACGCGGGCACCTCGACGGATGGGGGCACGACAACGGGAAGTGGCAGCGGAGTGGAGACCCCCGGTGGCTGCTGCTCGGGCGCGCCGGGATCGTTCAACGTGCTGGCCCTGGGCGTGGGGTTGCTGGCGCTCCGGCTGTCACGGCGCCGCGCCGGGCGGTGAGAGCGAGCGATCTCTTCGCAACGCGCACCCTTTTCGGGTGCAGCCTGCGAAGAGATCCGCCTGGTCAGACGCGCATGGGCATCACGACGGCGGTGTAGGAGCGGTCGCCGGGCGAGTGCAGCACGCCCGGGCTGTGCTCGTCGCCGAGCTCGAACACGACCTCGTCGCTCTCCAACACGCCGAGCACGTCGATCAGGTACCGCGCGTTGAAGCCGATGTTCAGCTCGGCGCCGCGGTAGGCCGCGTCGAGGTCGTCCTTCGCCTCGCCGAGATCCGGGTTGTGCGAGGTGATGCGGAGCTGGTTGTCGGAGAGCTGGATTTTCACCGCGTTCGACTTGTCCGCGCTCAGCAGGGCGATGCGCTTGAGGCCCTCGAGGAAGCGGAGCTTCGGGAGGGAGATCTGCTTCTCGCCCTCCTTGGGGATGACGCGCTGGTACTCGGGGAACTGCCCGTCGATCAGCCGCATCACCATGGTGAGGCCGGACTTCTTGAACAGCGCAGAGTTCTCCGCGAACCCGAGGTGGCACTCCGCGTCCGGGGCCTCGTCGAGGAGCCGCTTGAGCTCGAACAGGCCCTTGCGCGGGATGATCACGCCGGACTTCAGCTTGAAGTCGCCCGCGAGCTCGCGCTCCACCAGGGCCAGGCGGTGACCGTCTGTGGCCACCATCCGGACCTTGTTCTCCGGGCGGGGCTCGAAGAACACGCCGTTGAGGATGTAGCGGGTCTCGTCGGTCGAGATGGCGAACTGCGTCTTCTTGATCATCTCGAGGAGCACGTTGCCGTTCACCTGCACGAGCGGCGCGTTCTCTTCGCGGGGAAGCTTCGGGTACTCCTCGGGGGCCATCCCGACGATCTTGAAGTGCGCCGAACCGGACGAGATCTCGACGTAGTTGTTCTGCAGGCGCTTGAGGGTGAGCTGGGCTTCCGGCGCGTTGGCGACGATGTCGAAGATGTACTTGGCGGAGAGGGTCACCGCGCCGGGCTTGAGGACTTCGGCCGGGTGCTCGCTCACGATGCCGATGTCCAGGTCGAACGCGGTCACCGACACGCCCGTCTTGGTGGCGTTGATGAGCACGTTGGCCAGGATGGGCATCGTGGTCTTGCGCTCCACGATCCCCTGCGCGCGGTACAGGGCCTTCCTCAGCTCGTCGGCGGCAATCTTGAATTCCATCTCAGCGTCCGTCCTAGCCCGCACGCACCCTCACGTCAACGCGAGGTGACCCCCTGCTATTTCAGGGTCTTCAACCACGCCACCAGGGCATCCACCTCGGGGTCGGTCACGCGTCCCTTGTAGCTGGGCATCGTGGGAACGAACCCCTTCCGGACCTGCTGGGTGGGCTCGAGGATGGAGGCCCTCAGGTAGGCGTCATCGACGGTGACGGTGGTTCCATCGCCGAGGGTCACCTGTGCGCCATAGAGCTCCGCCAGGGTGGGACCCATCCGCATCGTCCCGTCGGTGGAGTGGCAGGCATTGCAGCCGAGCGCGATGTAGAGCTTCTCCCCCTGTGCGGCGAGCTGCGCCGGGTCAGCCGGTGGCTGTGCCAGGGCAGCGGGCTGGCCGGTCTGTGTCCCAGCCGGCGCAGCCGCGCTCGGCGGCTGGGCGGGCGCTTTCTTCTCCTCACATCCGGCGAGGATGACGACGGTCAAGGATGCGGTTGCGAAGGCGGCGTACAGTCGAAGGTTGGCCATCGGGTGTGCCGTCTAGCAGAGGTCGCTCAGCGGGGCACCTCGATCCGCAGCTGCAGGCCGCCGCCGTCTCTCGCCCCGAGCTGCGGAAGGGCGGCCCGCAGCCGGTCAGATGCTCAGCGGAGGCTCCGTTGGCGCCTCCGTGGATCGGTCCAGGAAGTGCGCGTCGAGCTCGTCCGTGATGCGTCGAATCATGTCATCGAGCCTCTGCACGAGCA
>JBAWAM010000637.1:0-11655 GCA_049589315.1 Myxococcaceae bacterium | reverse complement strand
CTGAAGAACCGGCCCGAGCAGGCGCAGATCGTCTCCCGGCCTACGTACATCAACTGCCCTGCCGACTCGATCCTCGGGCGCCTGCAGGGCCAGTACGACTACGGCGACGGGCGGACGCGGCAGGACCCGAAGTACATGATCTTCAGTGATCGCAACTGCAACTACCCGCAGGAGAAGTACGTCATCTGGTGGCTGTCCCAGTTCAGGCGCTGGGGGATGTTGGAGACGCCACCCGACTACCAGGCGATCGCCAGGCAGGTGATTCGCGCCGACCTCTACGAGGAGGCGATGAAGGAGTTGGGCTACGCGCACGGCGGCCCGAACAACGAGCCCGAGGTCCTCTTCGACGGCAAGCGCTTCGACCCACGGGAGCCGGAGGCGTACGCCGCCTCGTTTGCAGTTCACTCGATGAAGGACGCCACGTAGCGCGTCGGGAGAAACGTGATGGAGACCGCACGGAAGTTCCAGACGGCGCTCTTGCCGCTCACGGGCGTGGGGTTGCTGGTGTTGGGGTGGTACCTGTTCAGCGCGTTCGTCGTCCCGGGCCTACCGTCTCCGTTGAAGACCTGGGAGGTGAGCAAGCCGTACATCCTCGCGCCCTTCGAGAAGCGGGGGGAGCTCGACCAGGGGATCCTCCTCTTCACCTGGTACTCGTTGCAGCGCGTGGCGAAGGGCTACGCGCTGGGCGTGGCGTTCGGAGTGCCGCTCGGGCTGGCGCTGGGGATGTCACAGTCGTTCTTCAGGTGCTTCGATCCCATCATCCAGGTCCTCCGTCCCGTGTCACCGCTGGCGTGGCTGCCGCTGGGCCTCGTCGTCTTCCAGAAGCCCGAGCCCGCGGGCCTGTTCGCCATCGCGCTGTGCTCGATGTGGCCCACCGTGCTCAACACCGCGCTGGGTGTTCGCTCGGTGCCACAGGACTACCTGAACGTGGCGCGGGTGCTGCGGTTGTCACCGCTTCAGACGCTGCTCAAGGTGACCCTCCCCGCGGCGCTCCCGTACATCTTCACCGGACTCCGGTTGAGCCTGGGCCTCGCGTGGCTGGTCATCGTGGCGGCGGAGATGCTGACCGGCTCGCCGGGGGTCGGCGGCTTCCTGTGGCAGGAGTACAACAGCCTCATCTACGAGCACATCATCCTGTGCATCGTCACCATCGGAATGGTCGGGTTCCTGCTTGACCGCGCGATGGGTCTTCTCGAGCAGCGCTTCACATGACCTGGAGGCCACCATGGCTTTTCTCGAACTGAGAGGTGTCAGCAAACGATTCCAGCGCGGCAGGCGCGACGCGGACGTCCTGTCGGGGGTCGACCTCGACATCGAGCGCGGTCAGCTCGTGGCGATCGTCGGCTACTCGGGCTCCGGCAAGTCGACGCTGGTGTCGTTGATCGCGGGGCTCGTCTCGCCGGACCGCGGCAGCATCACCCTCGACGGGCAGCCCATCCGGGGGCCCGGGCCGGAGCGCGCGGTCGTGTTCCAGAGCTACTCGCTCCTGCCGTGGTTGAGCGTCCACCAGAACGTGCACCTGGCGGTGAAGAGCGTCTTCCCCTCCATGGACAAGGAGGAGCAGCGCCGCCGAACGGACGAGGTGATTGCGCGGGTGAGCCTCACCCCGGCGCGCGACAAACGGCCCCACCAGCTCTCCGGTGGGATGAGGCAGCGCGTCTCGCTCGCACGCGCTCTGGCAATGGAGCCGGAGCTGCTGCTCCTGGACGAGCCGCTGAGCGCGCTGGACGCGCTCACGCGCTCCTCGCTGCAGGGAGAGATCGAGCGGATCCTCCAGGCCTCTGGAAAGACGGCGCTGCTCATCACCAACGACATCGAGGAGGGCATCCTCCTCGCGGATCGCATCATCCCGATGAGCCCGGGGCCGTGCGCGGTGCTGGGGCCCGAGTTCGTCGTCCCGCTACCGCGGCCCCGCGTTCGGAAGGTCGTGCAGCACGACGCTCGCTTCAAGGCGATACGCCAGCAGGTGACCGACTACCTGATCTGCGAGCGCCGCCGGCGGATGGTCGAGCGACCTCTCCCCATCAGTGTTGCGGTGCCGGCCAAGGTGGAGGTCGCGTCATGACGGGATTCCTCACGCTTCGGGGAATCGAGAAGAGGTACCCCACGCCGTCAGGGGAGGCCATCATCGTCGAGGGCTTCGAGCTCGCGCTGAGAGAGCAGGAGTTCGTGTCGCTCATCGGCCACTCGGGCTGCGGCAAATCCACGGTGCTCTCGATGGTCGCCGGCCTCGTCGAGCCCACGGCGGGCGAGGTGGTGCTCGACGGCGAGCGCGTGCTCGCGCCCGGGCCCGATCGCGGGATGGTGTTCCAGGCGCCCTGCCTGTTCCCCTGGATGACCGCGTTGGACAACGTCCTTCTCGCCGTGCAGCAGGTCCACCCCCGCGCCTCCCGCCGCAAGCAGCGGAGCATTGCGGCGAGCCACCTCGAGCAGGTGGGCCTTCAGGACGTGGTCGAACGTCGAGCCGCGGAGTTGTCCGGGGGAATGCGGCAGCGCGTGGGATTGGCCCGCGCCTTCGCGCTGGAGCCGAAGGTGCTCCTGCTGGACGAGCCGTTCGGGATGCTGGACGCGCTCACGCGCCTCGAGCTCCAGGATGCGCTGGTCCGGGTGTGGCAACAGCACCGGATGACGGCGCTCATGGTGACGCACGACGTGGACGAGGCGCTGCTCCTGTCGGACCGCGTCGTGCTGATGACGAGCGGGCCCGCGGCAACGGTGGGCGACCTCGTGCCGGTGGAGTTCGCGCGCCCGCGCGACCGCAGCCGACTCATGGCGAGCGCAGAGTACGACGCGCTCAAGGACAGGCTGCTCGGCTTCCTCGAGGACCACCGGGCGCCGTCCACACGCAGCCCTGATCCGGCAGGGAAGGTGCCCGAGGCGCCTCTACACGCGAGCGTGAGCCGCGCCTGAAGAGCGATGAGTTTTGACGCGTCGGAGAGTCCAATTGGAAAACAGTCCAAGGAGGACACACATGATCGCAGCCCAGACAGTCCCGCCCACCGATCGCGAGCTCGTGCTCACCCGGATCATCGAAGCGCCGCGAGAGAACGTCTATCGCGCGTGGACCGACCCCGAGCTCCTCAAGAAGTGGTTCGCCCCACATCCGTGGACGACGCCGTCCGCAGAGCTCGACGTCCGCCCGGGCGGCGCCAGCATCGTCACGATGCGCTCCCCCGAGGGACAGGAGTCCCCCACCCCCGGCGTCTATCTCGAGGTGGTGAAGACCGAGCGACTCGTGGTGACCGATGCGTACACGCGCGCGTGGGTGCCGTCAGAGAAGCCGTTCATGACCCTGGTGCTCACGTTCGAAGACCTGGGCGGAAAGACCCGATACACGGCGCGCGTGCTCCACTGGACCGTTGCCGATCGCGAGGCGCACGAGAAGATGGGCTTCCACCAGGGGTGGGGCCAGACCACTGACCAGCTCGAGCGAGTCGCAAAGGCCTTGTGATGGTCGCGTGAGCCGGGGCGCTACGCCCGCGCGTCGACAGGAACCTCCTCGAGAAGGACCTTGATCTGCACCCCGAGCGGGTTCGATCCCGGTCCCTCCTTCGGAACCTGCTTCTCCTGAACGTCCACGACCCGGAACAGCGTGCCGGGGAGGAAGAGGACCTCTTCTTCGGCGCGCCCCGGGTTCACGCCGTGCAGGTCGCGCCCCGTTTTGGAGACGATCTCGTAGTGGAGCGTGGAGTCGAGCCCCTCGGTGACGCGCGACTTCATCTCGTCGGTCTGGGCCTTGGTGGTGCTCCAGAAGGCCTTGGTCACGAAGAACCCGTCATTGCGGAGCTGCTCGGCTCGGCCACGCGCCTCCCCGAGCGCCTTCTGCTCATTCCCGCGTACTCCGTTCCCGAGATAGTAGTCGCTCCGAAGGACCAGCCCCTCGTGTGCGGGGAATCGGTTGGCCGCTGCGGACACGCGGACGATCCCGTCCTCGGCCTCCGCCAGCTTCGCGGGATCCCGGCTCCACAGCGCCGCGTTGACGCCCTCGTAGCCGAAGTCGGTGAACCAGACGAGCTCCATCAGGTCGTACGCAGTCATGCCTTCAAACTGCGGGCCCGAGAAGTCCGTCTTCAGCATCTGCTCGGCCGCGACGTACATCCCGTACTTGTTGTAGCCGCTCTCTTCCGGGTTGTACGACGGCTTCGCCGCCTCGATCGTCGCCTTGAGGCGCTCGAGCTGCGCCGGAGTGCTCTGGACGTTGCGGAGGTGCACCTCGCCCGAACCCGGCAGCTTCACCTTCCGCGCATCGAGGGCCCGCTGGCGCGCTTCATCCGCGGAGAGGCCCTGCTCGCCCCAGATCGCGCGCTGGGGCGGGAGCTTCTCGGCCCTGGAGCTGTTCAATGCCACCGGCGCCTGGGCCGGCGCCTGCGCGAACGAGTCGCCGGCGCGCGTCGAGGAGGGGAGGGGCGGAGGCGTTTGTCCGACGCGCTCTGGCCGCACCGCCATCTCAGGCGGCAGGGAAGTCGGCGTTTGCAGTGGGCGAGCGGCGACCTTGTTGTCGGGCACGGGCAACCTCTTCAGTGGGGCCGAAGATTGAACGACATTAGCCTACATGCTCGGCGGCCGGGTAGAATCCACCCCAGTTATCGAGGCTGGCGGCGAAAAGTTGTGCCAATAGCGGCCGGCACCGTTCTGGTCGTTCGTGGGTCGAGAAGCCTTGGCGCGCCCCGGGCTTCGAGCAGACGTCTCGCGTTGGTAATCATGAGAATCCCTTCGTAGAGCTCGAATCCAGATACCAGCACGGGCGCTGACTACTGTCCGGACATCTCTGTCAAACCACAGCCAGTTCCGTGACGCCCACCCGAGATCTCGTGGGTTTCATCTTCCAGCCACGCCCGTAGCAGGACGGAGCACCAGCTCCGAAACGGTGCCCACCCGGAGCCAACGTCCTCGAGACGGGTGCCCGGCCCGTAGGCGCGCTCGACTGCACGTCGAAGCCGGTTCTCGGCGGTGGGGAGCACGTCGGGCGCACCGGCCCCTCGTAAGAGGATCAACTCGGCCGTGAACGGGCCGACCCCGGGAAGCTGCATCAACTGCTGGAGCGCGAAGTCTGATGGGAGCTGGCGAAGGCGGGCCCCCTGAAGCAGACCGTCCGCGGCAGCGCGCGCGACCACATGAAGACGCGCGATCTTCGTTTCATTCAGGCCCGGGAAGGAACTCAGGGACGCGAGTCGATCCGGTGTCGGGAAAGCCGTGAACCATGTGCCGCGGACCAGGAAGCGTTCGCCGAGCGCCAGCGCGAGCCGGCGCTTGAGCTGCGCCGCCTGCACGATCCGGATCCGGTGCGAGATGACGCCCCATGCGGCCGCTTCGTACGCGCTCGGATAACACACGGGACGGAGGCCAGCGTAGCGCGACTGCAGCTTCCTGATGACGGGATCGCGTTCGCCGACCGCGAGAAACTCTCCTCCGTCGACGTCGAGCGAGAGCATCCGCGCGACCTGTTCGGGCAGCCCCTCCCGGAACGGGCCAACGACCTCGACGTCCACTCCACCATCAGTGGCGTGAACGTCGACGGCCGTCGGAACCCACCCATCTTCAGCCGGGAGTGCGAGCGTGAGTCGCTCGTCGGTCCGGGAGTCGAAGGCAGCCGGCGCGAACCCGCGAAGGAACGAGATCGCCGCCGAGAGTGAGAACGGTCCCTTCGCGGGAAGGCGGAATCGCATGGGAGGTCTACCTGTGTACGGAACTGACGCGGTACAGGACCGGAGCCGCCAATGCGATCGCCGTCGCCTCGGCCATGTGGACCTGCGCCTCGGGGTTCGCGAGCATCCGTTTGAAGTCGTCGGCGGACCGCCACTGCGCGTAGTTGGCAACGCGCGTTCCGTCGAGGCTGCGGTGAATGTTGGCTGAGATGAACCCTGGCAGGTGCTGCATCACCTCGATGGTCGCCTTCTCGAGGATATCGATGAGCGCCGACTGCTTCTCTGCGGAGACTTCGAAGACATTGATGAGCGTGACGACCGGGGCGCTCGCTGCGATGGTCGTGGTGTTGGTGGACATGGCTGCCTCACTTCCCATCGTGTGCGACCACGGTGTAGCCGTCGGGGTCTGCGAAGGCGAACTGGCGACCGAAGTTCCCGTCGGTCGGCTCGGCGATAATCTGGACGCCCTGCTCCTTCAAACTCGCACAAAGCGCGTCGGCGTTGTCGGTGTGCATCCAGAGCGCGACGCCCCACCCGAGCCTCGTCGACGCCTTCAAGTCGACCTTCGGCGTGGTGATGGCGAACGGGATGGGCTGGGTGGCGAACACC
Organism: Myxococcaceae bacterium; assembly: GCA_049589315.1. Lineage (GTDB taxonomy): Bacteria > Myxococcota > Myxococcia > Myxococcales > Myxococcaceae > JBAWAM01. Next base: position 5,401 of record JBAWAM010000637.1, on the reverse strand, counting down.
ACCGCGCCCTGGGGCGCCTTCGGGACCGCAACGAGTCCGACCTTCTCGACCCAGAAGCGTCTGGATGCTTCGAGGTCCGAGACCTGGAGAGCGACGAAATCAGGACCACTCACGGGGGGGATCTTCGACATGGCTCTTTCCTCTCGAGTCTGACAGAATGTCAGCATGCTGACACTGTCTAAGCGTGCTGATATGTTTGTCAAGGGGTGATCTGATGGACGATCGAATCGGGTATCTGCTGAAGCGCGTACAAGCGGGCCTTCGCGCGGGGATGGACGAAGCGCTCGCGGCAAAGGGCCTCACGACGCCGCAGTACGCCGTTCTCTCGGCACTCGAACGTGAGCCGGGCATTTCGAACGCAGAACTGGCGCGAAGATCGTTTGTGACGCCTCAGACGATGATCAGGATCGTCGACAACCTCGAATCGCTGCGCCTCATCGCCCGCAAGCCGCACCCAACGCACGGGAAGGTGCTGATGGCGAATCTCACGCCAGAGGGCGCGCGTCTCGTCAAGTCGTGCCACAGCACGGTAGAGGCAGTCGAGACACGCATGTTGCGTGGGCTCAAGGCGAGCGAAAGGTCGACGCTGCAATCGCTCCTCGAGCGCTGCGCGGCGGCGATCGAGCAGGACTAGCAACCACGTGTGAACAGGCGCTCCTTCTGCCCAGCTCGTCCGCGATACGTTGTGCTGTCGATGGGCACGTTGCTCGCGCGGTTCGAATCCCTGTTCGGCTAGATCATGGTCGATGAGGTGGGACAGGCTCACGTCGTCCGCAGCGGCCTCAGCGGGCAGCGCCTTGCATGGGCCCGGCAGCTCCTTCCGCTCGTCGGCTGGGGGACCTTCAGGACACGAGGAGATCCTGCGGCCCGCGAAGGCGGCGGACGCGGACGCAGCGGCCGCGGTTATCGCTGGGGTTGAGCCACAGCATCCTGCGGAAGACCTCCGCGGCCGCGCGACGATCGCCGAGCCGCCAGGCGCAGAGGTCGGTGCCGTGCAGACACCGCAGGCTGGTCTCGCGCGAGCGCGTGGTGCCGACCATCACGAGGCACGCCGGGCGCATCGAGGCGCGTTGGGCAGCGGTCCTGTCCGCCAGTGAGGATGCAGCCAGGGTCGCTGCGCGCGGTCGGAGCATGCCGCCCTCTGCGCATGCAGTTCCTGCCTCGGCTGCTTCGGCGCTCGACGTGTGGGCTCCCGATGCGCTGCTTCGTGGGTACCTCGACGCCGTCGTCGATGCACTGGTGCGCTCCACCCGGGGCATGCCCGAGTTGCCACCCGTCAGGAAGGGTTCGGCGCCCTGGGAGCAGCGCTGGCGTTCCGCCCTCGAAGGGCCCCAGCGCAGCTTCGAGGCGCAGGGCTTCGCAGAGCGCTCCGTCGTCGAAGATCTCGAACGCTGGAGCGAACCCGCCGTCGGCGCGCGGGACCGCCTGCGCGCGTGCTTCCGGCTCGAGCTGCCCGAGGCCGATCGCGACCCGTTCGTGCTGCGCTTCCTGTTGCAGTCGCCGGACGATCCGAGCCTTCTGGTCCCGGCGTCGGACGTCTGGAAGACGAAGGGACGCAGCCTGGAGAAGCTCGGCCGCGCGTTTCGCGATCCGCAGGAGTCATTGCTCGAAGCGCTCGGTCGCGCGTCCCGACTCTTCGCGCCGATCGAACGCGCGCTCGAGCACGCGAAGCCAGAAGCGCTCGACCTCGATCCAGCGACAGCCTGGACCTTCCTCGGTGAGGGCGCAGCCGTGCTCGCAGAGGCGGGCTTCGGCGTAATCGTTCCGGGTGAGCTGACGGCGGCGGGGCAACGCCGACTCCGCCTGCGCATGCGTGTGGGCGGGAACTCCAAAGTGGCCGGCGCCGTCGCGGGAGTCGCAGGGCTCGGGATGGACGAGCTGCTCGCCGTCGATTGGGAGGCCGTGGTCGGCGACCACGCGCTGACCGCGCGCGAGCTCGCGGCCCTCGCGAAACAGAAGGCGCCGCTCGTGCGATTCCGAGGTGCATGGGTCGCGATCGATTCGAGCGAGCTTGCCGAGATCCGGAAGCGCATTGCCAACGGCCCCGGTCGGATGGCGGTGCGCGAGGCAGTGCAGGCCGCCCTGGCCGGCGAGGCTCGCCAGGGCACGCTGTCGGTCGCCGTATCCGCAAGGGGCTCGTTCGCAGAGATGCTCGATCGCATGCGGCAAAGCGCGTCGACCGATGTCGAAGCACCGGCCGCGCTGCGCGCCACACTGCGCCCCTACCAGCAACGCGGGCTGGCGTGGCTCTCGACGATGGGCTCGCTGGGGCTCGGCGCGTGTCTTGCCGACGACATGGGGCTCGGTAAGACGGTGCAGTTCCTCGCGTACCTGCTCCGTCGTGCGGTCGAGGCACCCAGGGACCGTCGCCCAACCCTGCTCGTCGCGCCGACCTCGGTCGTCGGCAACTGGGAACGCGAAGCCGAGCGCTTCGCGCCATCACTCGCGGTGACGCAGCACTACGGCGCCGAGCGCCTGCGAAGCGTGAAGGACTTCCCGAAGAAGCCCGGCTCACTCGTGGTGACCACCTACGGGCTCTTGCGTCGCGATGCCGAGCTGCTCGCCGGCGTCGACTGGTCCGCCGTCGTGCTCGACGAGGCGCAGAATATCAAGAATGCGGCTTCGGCCACGGCGCGTGCGGCGCGGATGCTGCGGGCCAGCCACCGCTTCGCGCTGACCGGTACGCCCGTCGAGAACCGCCTCGCGGAGCTGTGGTCCATCCTCGAGTTTGCAAACCCCGGGCTGCTTGGACCGCTCGACACCTTCCGTCGAGAGTTCGCCGTGCCCATCGAACGCTACGGCAACGACGAAGCAGCCGAGCGCCTTCGACGCATCGTGAGTCCGTTCCTCTTGCGCCGTTTGAAGAGCGATCCGGCGATCATTCAGGACCTGCCCGCGAAGAACGAGATGAAGGTCATCTGCACGCTCACGCGCGAGCAGGCAACGCTCTACAAGGCCGTGGTCGACGAGGAGATGCGGCGCATCGAGGAGGCCGATGGCATCGAGCGGCGCGGTCGCGTCCTCGCGCTCCTCATGTTCCTCAAGCAGATCTGCAACCACCCAGCGCAGTATCTGTCGGAGAGCGGGCCGCTTTCGAAGCGCTCGGGCAAGCTCGCGCGCGTCACCGAGATGCTCGAAGAGGCCGTCGCCGCGGGCGACAAGGCACTCGTCTTCACCCAGTTCCGTGAAATGGGCGACCGCCTCGTCGCGCACCTCGAGGTGAGCCTCGGGTGCGAGGTCGTCTTCCTGCACGGCGGCACACCGAAGAAGGCGCGGGACGAGCTGGTCCGCCGGTTTCAGGAAGATCCCCGTGGACCGCGGGTCTTCGTGCTTTCGGTCAAGGCGGGTGGCACGGGCCTCAACCTCACCGCCGCGAGTCACGTCTTCCACTACGACCGCTGGTGGAACCCTGCCGTCGAAGACCAGGCGACGGATCGCGCCTACCGCATCGGGCAGAAGCGCGCCGTGCAGGTGCACAAGCTGGTCTGCGCCGGCACCGTCGAGGAGAAGGTGGACCGGTTGCTCGAGCAGAAGCGCGATCTCGCCTCAAAGGTCGTCGGCACGGGCGAGCAGTGGATCACGGAGATGGACAACAGCGAGCTGCGCGATCTGTTCGCGCTTTCGAAGGATGCTGTCGTCGGCGGCGATGATGTCGACGATGAGAGCCCGTCCGCTGCGGAAGCCCCCCGGAAGCGGGCTGTCCGCGCGAGGAAAGTGGAGGTTCGATCGTGAGCCGCTGGGATCGCCGGGGCTGGTATCGGACCGCGCCGAAGAAGCCGCCGCCCGAACACGGCCTCAAGATGAAGAAGTCGGGCGCCACCTGGTGGGGCCAGCGCTGGATCGAAGCGCTCCAGGACGTGCTGCGTGGCGACTCTGGTCGGCTCGCGCGGGGTCGGACCTACGCGCGTGCCGGTCGCACCCACGACCTCGTGGTGAAGGGCGGAGAGGTCACCGCCCGGGTCACGGGCTCGCGCCCTACGCCGTACAAGGTCACCATCAAGCTCACGCAGCTTCCGGAGTCCGCGTGGAAGAAGGCCATCGCGGGCATGGCCGGGAAGGCGCAGTTCACAGCCGAGCTGCTCTCGGGCCAGATGCCGAAGGAGATCGGCGAGGTCTTCCGCGAAGCGGGCACGAACCTGTTCCCCGCGCAGCGCACCGAGCTCGTGACGAGCTGCACGTGCCCGGACTGGAGCGATCCGTGCAAGCACGTCGCAGCCACGCACTACGTGCTCGGCGAGGCGCTCGATCGCGATCCCTTCCTGCTCTTCGAACTGCGCGGCCGCACGAAGGAAAAGGTCCTCGACGCATTGCGCGCGGCGCGTTCAGGCGATGCGCCCGTGAAGGGGCGTCGCGGTGACGCGAAGACAACGAGCGTCGCGGAGCCCGAGATCCCGAAGGTGTCACTCGGCAAGCTCAGTCCCGTTGACTACGATCGTCCCCGCGAAGCGTTACCGGCATTGCACCTCTCGTTCGACGCGCCCGCAACGCACTGTGCGGTGCTGCGCCAGCTTGGAGCCCCCGTTGGATGGAGTGGCGAGGCTCCTCCGGTCGATCTGCTCGGGCCGTTGGTGCGCGCCGCAGCCGAGAAGGCGCGTCGCATTGCGCTCGCAGAGCAAGAGGACGTCGTCGATGCCGGTGGCCCGCAGTTGAACGCAGCGGGAACGAGGCGGAAGCGCACGAGCGGTTCTGGCTCGAAGGGCCGTGCGCCCAGGCGGACGGGGAGGGCGACGCTCGGCAAGCGGGGGCGTTGAGTCAGGGACCGCCCCTCGCCTGGTGGAGTCGATCGCCGCCGCGGCGTGTTGGCGCGCCGCCGCAGTGGACGGGTCACGCAGCTCGGAGTCGACCTCGTCGAACGAGGCCTGCCCGGACAGGGGTGGGAACGGCGCGCACGAATCTAAAGTGAAATTGTAGGTCCGTGCGGGACGCCGGGTTGCCTTGCACAAAACTAAAGCTTGGCTTACGTTTTGTGCATGGACGAGGCTCCGGCAAGCCGCCCGGACTGGAACCGCCTCTTCGAGACGGCGGCGACCCAGGAGGGGCTGTTCACGACCAGGCAGGCGGCCGAGGTCGGCTACTCGCCGCAGCTCCTCGTTAACTACGTCCACACAGGCAAGGCCGTCCGGGTCCGCAGGGGCATCTACCGGCTCGTCCACTTCCCCGCAGGCGAACACGAGGAGCTGGTCGCGGCCTGGCTGTGGTCAGGGCTGGCGGGCATCGTGTCCCACCAGACCGCGCTGGCCCTGCACGGGCTCTCGGACGCGCTGCCGAGCCACATCCATCTCACGCTGCCGACTGCCTGGCGCCGGCGGCGGTTCCGGGTGCCCGCCGATGTGGTCCTGCACCACGCAGATGTGCCGCCTGAAGAGCGGGCGTGGTTCGGCGCGGTGCCCACGACCAACGC
>JBAWAM010000636.1:0-1863 GCA_049589315.1 Myxococcaceae bacterium | reverse complement strand
GGGCGGCGCGTCGACTCCGGCCAGGCGCTCCCGGAGGTGCCACGACTCGAGCACGGGCTCCATGACGGTGGCAGCGGCGAAGTCCATGACGTTGCGCAGCTCTCGAACGTTGCCTGGCCACGGGTAGGCCGCCAGCAGCTGCATCGTCTCCGGCGCGAGCAGGGGAGGCGGCTTGCCCGCCCGGGTGCACCCCTCCTCGAGGAAGCGGCGCGCGAGCATCGGCAGCTCACGCCTGCGGTCCCGCAGCGGCGGCAACCAGACCGTCGCGCCCGCGAGGCGGAAGTAGAGGTCCTGCCGGAACTTCCCGGCCTTCACCGCCGCGAGCAGGTCCTGGTGTGTGGCCGCCACCACCCGGAAGTCGACCTCGCGCTCGCGCGTGTCCCCGACGCGGGTGATGCGGCGGCTCTCCAGCGCACGCAGAAGCTTGGCCTGCAGCCCGGCAGACATCTCGCCCACCTCGTCGAGGAACACCGTCCCGCCGTTCACCACTTCCAGCAGCCCCGGCTTGGGCTTTACCGCGCCGGTGAAGGCGCCGCGCTCGTGGCCGAAGAGCTCCGACTCCAGCAGGGACTCATGCAGCGCCGCGCAGTTGACCGCGAGCAGTTGCTGCGCGGAGCGGAGCGAGAAGTGATGGAGCGCGGTTGCCACCAGTTCCTTGCCCGCGCCCGTCTCCCCTTGCACCAGGACCGGCAGCTCGCTGGTGGCCAACCGCTGGACCAGCTCGTACAGCCGGACCATCGACGCGTCGGCCACCAGCACCGACTTGTCACCCAGCTCGAGCGTGCGGAACCCGTCCACCGCGAGCGCGATCTCGCCGAAGGCACCAGCGGAAGAAGCCGCCCGCGCCGCCGCCAGCAGCGTCTCGACGTCCGCCGCGTCCTCGGGACAGGTGGCCAGGCCCGCGCGAGCAGGCAGCTGCAGGTCGCCGAAAGCCTCGAGCAGCCGATGCGTGAGCGCCTTCCCCTCGTCTGCATCCGCTTCCGGCAGGAAAACGGCGAGGTGGTCCGCCACGCTCCAACAGGCGAAGTCCACGCGCCGCACCGTCGCCTCGAGCGCGCTCTGGACCTGCTCCCTGTCCGGAGGGGTCGCGAAGGAGAAGTCCACCACGGCGAGCGGGCGGAAGAAGCCGCAGGCCCGCTCCAGCTCGACTTCCGCGCGGGAGCGGAAGGCGCCGCCGTCCAGGACGAGGGCAGGACGCTGCGCTCGCGAAGTGGTCTGGAAGAGCAGCGCAACGCCGGCGATGGAGATGACGTCTCCGGAGGCGAGCAGCCTCGGCACGGTCACCCGCTCGTCATTGACCAGCGTGCCGTTGTGGCTGCCCAGGTCCGTCAGCCGCCACTGTCCACCGGAAGGCGTCAGGCGAGCGTGCACCCGCGACACCCGCTCCTCATCGAGCCTCAGGTCCGCGGTCTCTCCCCGGCCGATGGTGAAGTCGCCGCCCGGCAGCGTCACCATGCGGGCGGAGTCGCCCTCGAAGAGGAGGAGGTACGGCGCGGACATGCGCGTGGCAGGTGCCGTGCCGTCCGACGTTCCGTCCATGGTGGAGTGAGTTCCGAGCTGACCCGGGGCCGCGTTCGTCCATGGGTTGGACATGCGCCGAGATTTGTACCACGCCCTGTCTGGTGCCTGGTGGTTCCACGCCTCGACGCGCCGAATCAGCACGCGGCGATGGCGGCATCACGCCGAATCCGCGCGAGGAGCGGCAGGCTCCGCCGGGAGACGCCTCGGCCCGAGGCTGGAGCGGCCTCTCAGGCTGGCAGAATCTGAACCCCACCCTCTCGGACAACGTGGAGTCGCTGCACATCGCCAACGTGGACGGCCTGCCCGGCGACGACATCCTGCGCTACGTCGCGACCAGCGACC
>JBAWAM010000635.1:0-1530 GCA_049589315.1 Myxococcaceae bacterium | reverse complement strand
TGTGCTGCAACGGAGCGTGCGGCGATCAGTGTGCACCTCCACCCCGCGCTCGGACGAAACGACCTCCAGCACGCGTTCGGAGAGCTGGACCCCCACGCCGCGTCCGGCGAGCTCGTGCACCAGCGCGCCCAGGTAGGCCTCGGTGTCGACCATGAACCCGGCCTCGCTGAGGAACGCGCCGAGCAACGAGGTCCCGGTGAGCGCGGGCTCGAGCTGGATCAACTCTTCGCGCGCCACCCAGCGCCCGAGCCAGCCCGGGGATTGCGCGGCCCTGGACTCGAGGTCGGCGCGGGTCTTCTCGTCCGGGACCATGCGGAGGATGCCGGAGCCCCGTCGCAGGTTCCCCGGATCGGGGAGCGATGCGAGGTCTGCCTCCAGGAAGTCGGCACCCGCGCGGGTGAACGCCAACATGTCCGGATCGTCCAGCAACCGCACGGAAGGAATGCCGACCCCGGCTGCAGCCCGGGAGCCCTGACCGCCCGGCGTCGCCATGTCCACGACGACTGTGGTGGCGCCGCGGTTCGCGAGCTGTCGCGCGGCGGAGAGGCCCACCACGCCCGCCCCAAGCACGACGACGTCCAGGCTCTTCGTATCCATGGTCTGATCCTATGGCATGATCGAGCGCCCATGAGCGAGCAAGACGAGAACCTGATCTACAAGGTCGTGATGAACCACGAGGAGCAGTACTCGATCTGGCCGGGCGATCGGGAGCTCCCGAATGGCTGGCGGGAGGCGGGCAAGTCCGGGCCGAAGCAGGAATGCCTCGAGTACATCAAGGAAGTCTGGGTCGACATGCGGCCGCTCAGCCTCCGCAAGAAGTTGGACGGCGCGCAGAGCTGACGGCGCGGCTCACTGCGACACCGTCCAGCGCTCCGCCTGCATCCGCAGCTCGCAGGTGTAGCGCCCGTGCTCGTCGCGAAGCCAGAGCTCCTCGGGCTTCGGCAGCATCTCGTCCACCGACATGCGCTCGCCGCCGTCGGCGAGATGTCGGAGCAGATCCAGCGCGAACGGCGACTCGGTGTCGATGAGGTACGGCTTCCGTTCGGTGTCGGTGCGGACGAAGACGAAGCGGCCGAACCCCGCCTCGCGGCGCTGACGCGTCATCTCCAGCAGCAGCTCGACCCCGTTCAGGCCTCGGAACCCCGTCGTGGACAGCTCCCACCGCTCGCGTTGATAGGTGGCACCGGTGATCTGGACCCGCGGCAGGTGTGATGTCTGGCTTCGGATGGGCACGTGGAGCACCAGCGGAGATGCCAGCGAAGCGAACGGCGGATAGTGGGTGAAGTCGTCGAGCGGTAGATACAGCTCGAGCTTCTCGCCGTCCGGACCCAGAAGCTCGGGCCCCTCGGCCGTCGCGCGCACGCGGACGTTGCGCGCGTGCAGCGCGCTGCTCTCGAGATCGACGGGATCGCTGATCGAGTACGCCAGCCGCCGCCCGGGGTAGCTGTAGAAGCCCTTGTTCCGCCGCCGCACCGAGAGGCCCACCAGCCCGCGCGCGGTGGGTTCACCTTCGAGCCATCGACGCGAGAC
>JBAWAM010000634.1:0-7502 GCA_049589315.1 Myxococcaceae bacterium | reverse complement strand
GCGAGGCGGACGGCGTCGCGGGAGGTGTACTGGGCGGAGCCTCCGGCGGCGCGATCGGCGGAATGGTCGGCAGCCCGGGCGGCCAGGCGCTCGAGCTGAGCCAGGTGGAACGGGCGCCTCAGGTCCTCGAGAGCGTGCGTCCGCGGTACCCTGCGTCCGCGCGGCGGCGCCGGATCGAAGGTCGGGTGGTGGTTCGCGTGATTGTCGGGGCCGACGGGGTGGTCGAGAAGGAGAACACGCGCGTCCTGGCGTCGGCGCCGGGGCTCGACGAGGCCGCCATCGACGCGGTGAACCGCTGGCGCTTCAGCCCCGCCCTCGGAGCCGGCGGCAGGCCGGTCCGCGTGATCATCGACATCCCGATCCAGTTCTCCCTCAGATGAACCGACCCACATGAAGATCACCCTCCGCAAGCTCATCTTCTGGCCCCACCTCATCGCAGGCGTGATCACCGGTCTGGTCATCGCGGTGATGTCGATCACCGGCGTGGTCCTCGCCTTCGAACACCAGATCCTGGAGTGGGCCGACGAGGCGCGGCGGGTCCAGGCCCCCCGACCGGACGCCGCGCGCCTTCCGCTGGATCAGCTGGTCGAGAACGCGAAGAAGGCGAAGCCGGACAAGGAGCTGAGCGGCGTCACCGTGCACTCAGATCCAGCGCTCGCCGTTTTGGTCAGCACCGGCCGGGGCAACGGCGTGTACGTGGATCCCTGGTCGGGCGAGGTGCGTGAGCAGGGCGCTCCCGGACTGCGCGCGTTCTTCTCGACGATGGTGCAGTGGCACCGCTGGCTGGGTGCCTCGGGCGAACACCGCGCCATCGGCAAGGCCATCACCGGCGCTTCCAACGCCGTGTTCCTGTGCCTCGCGCTCACCGGGATCTACCTGTGGTGGCCCCGCGCCTGGACGTGGGCCGCGACCCGCTCGACCCTGTGGTTCCGAGGGGGCGTGCGCGGCAAGGCGCGGGACTTCAACTGGCACAACGTGATCGGCTTCTGGACTCTGCCGGTGATTGTGGTGCTGACGGTCTCCGGGGTCGTCATCTCCTATCGCTGGGCGTCGAACCTGGTGTTCACCCTGAGCGGGAGTGAGCCGCCGCCGGCCAGATCCGGCCCGCCCCGGCCTCCGACCCTCCCCGTCGAAGCGCCCCATCCCGACGCGACGCCGCTCAGTCTCGACGCGCTCTTCGCGCGGGCGTCGGAGGCTTCCGGGCCCCGTTGGGAGAGCCTCACGCTCGGGCTGGGCGGCGGAGGGAGCCAGAAGGGCCCCGTGGCGCAGAGCTTCACGGTTCGGGAGGCGGACGCGTGGCCGCCCTTCGCCAGCAACCAGGTCGCACTGCACCCGTTCACCGGCGAGGTCATCCGGCACGAGCGGTTCTCCGACGGCACCCCGGGCAGGAAGGCGCGCTCGTGGCTGCGCTTCCTGCACACGGGCGAAGCGCTCGGGTGGCCCGGTCAGCTCGTCGCAGCGATCGCCTCGCTGGGCGGTGCAGTCCTGGTGTGGACAGGCTTCGCCCTGGCGTGGCGCCGGTTCACGAGCTGGCGCCGCACCCAGAATCTCGCAGGCGGGGCCAGCCGGGACTTGCCGGACGGTAGCGGGCGCGGTTAAGCGTTGCCCTGGAGATTGGGGGCCCTTAGCTCAGCGGTCAGAGCTGTCGGCTCATAACCGATTGGTCCCAGGTTCGAATCCTGGAGGGCCCACTCCCCTTCTCCGGGTGCCGTCACGGGTGCTCGGGCAGTCCTTCGGCCAGAGGGGCTCTCTCCCCCTCTTCGTACTCCTCATCGGCGCGCCGCGGCTCCTCTGACCACTCGGTCTGGTAGGCCGGGGACTCCTCCTCTGCGGCCTTTCGGATGGGCTGCTCGCCCTTCTTCTTGATGTCTTCTTTCTCGAAGTTCTCCGGCATGGCGTACCTCCTCGTCGGGCCTGATGTAGCGACGACGCTCCGCGTCAGCCCGCCCGGACGCCTGTGCACACGCCACCCCGGCGAGCAGTGCCGGGCGCTGCACCGTCCTGAGGGGGTGCCCACCCTTTCCAGCAGGAGGGCAGGGCATGGCCGAGAACATCCGGGAAAACGAACAACGGGATTTTCGTCAGCAGAGGCACGAGTCGCGTACGGGTCAGACCTGGGCCGCGTTCCTCGATGATCTCTGCCGTCAGACCAACGCGGATCGGGAGAAGGCGGAGAAGGCCGCAAGCTCGATTCTCTGCGCGCTCGAGCAACGGATCCAGGCGAATGAAGCGAAGGATCTGAACGCGCAGCTCCCGCAGAAGCTTCGCGAGCTGCTGGTGCGCTGCGAACGGCACCAGGGAGACAAGCCGCGCCGGTTCAACCGCGACGAGTTCCTGAAGATGGTCTGCGATGACCTCGGCGTGGACAGCAACGAGGCGGAGCGCCTCACCCGCGGCGTCTTCAAGACGGTGCGCGGTCACGTCTCGGAGGGCGAGGCGGAACAGGTCGGGGCGAACCTCCCGCCGGACCTGAGGGACCTCTGGGCACGGGAAGTCTGAGCGGAGCAGGGTCCCGCAAGAACAGGACAGGAAGGAGCCTCAGATGCTGATCAAGAAGATCAAGGACGTGATGACGTCGGGCGTAGAGACGGTTTCGCCGAACAGCACGCTGCGCGAGGCCGCCCAGAGAATGCGGGACCTCAACGTCGGTCCCCTGCCAGTCTGCGACGGGCAAAAGCTCGCGGGGATCGTCACCGATCGCGACATCGTGGTGCGCGGCATCGCGATGGGCCACGACCCCAACACCTCGAAGGTCAGCGACGTGCTCACGCCGGACGTGGAGTACTGCTACGAGGACGACACGGTCGACAAGGCGGCGAAGTACATGGGCGAAAAGCAGATCCGCCGGCTCATGGTCGTCGACAAGGACAAGAATCTCGTCGGGATCGTCTCCCTCGGCGACATCTCCCAGGAGGTCAGCGGCCGCAAGGCAGGCGAGGCGCTCGAGGAGATCTCCGAGCCGCCCACCCCCAGCATCTAGTTACTCCCGTTTCGTCACCCGCCACGCCGCGATCCCGGTGGCGACGAGCGCGAACGCGGCCAGCGCGGCGAGCTCGATCCAGCCACCGTGGGTCGCGCCTGTGGCTGCCTGGACCGCGACGTCGCCAAACAAGGCGCGCCGCACCCCGTCCACCGCGAAGCGCATGGGATTCACCGCCATGACGGCGGAGACCACCGGCCCGGCGCCGGTGATGGGGAACATCGCGCCTGAGAGCACCCACATCGGGATCAAGACCACGCTCATCACCGCGTGGTACCCGGGGGCGCTGTTCACCCACCATGCCAGGGAGAACCCGATCCCCGTCAACGCCAGCGCCGAGAGCACCATCACCGTCGCGAGCAGCCCGAACTGGATCTCCGCCACGTGCACGCCCGCGAAGGGCGCCAGCAAGAGGAACAGCCCGGCCTGCAGCAGCGCGATGATCGACGACCCCGCGCTCTTCCCCACCACCACCGCCCAGCGCGAGCCGGGCCCGGCGAGGACCCCCTGCAGGAACCCTTCGCGCCGGTCTTCGATCACCGAGATGGTGGCGAAGATGGCCGAGAACAGCAGCACCATCGTCACCACGCCGGGGAAGAAGAATGCGCGGTAGTCGATCTGCGCAGCCACGCCGCCTGCGTCAGGCAGCTGGAACGAGCGGCCGAACCCGGAGCCAATCACCAGCCAGAAGATGACCGGCTGGGCGAGCGCGCCGATCACCCGGCTGCGCTGCCTGAAGAAACGGACGATGTCGCGGCCAGCCAGCACCCGAACGGTGGCGAGATTCAACCGAAGGCGCGAGGGCACCGGGGCTTCCGCCGCAAAGCTCATCGGTTGCGCTTCCTCTTCCACCCCGCCCCCGTGCCTGGACGGTCCTCGCCGAGCGCGTGTCCCGTCAACTTCAGGAACACGTCCGCCAGCGTGGGACGGCGTAGGCTCACCGAAAGCAGCCGCCCCAGCGGAAACGCCTCGACGAGGCGGGGAATCCATCGATGACCGTCGGGGCGTTCCATCAGCACCTTCCCGTCGACCAGGGTGCCCTCGATCCCGAAGCGCTCCCTGAGCACGCCCAGGACCTTCTCCGGGTCCTCCGCGTGGATCGTCAGCACGTCGCCGCCGACGCGCGCGGCGAGCTCGCCCGGCGATTCGCAGACCACCACCCTGCCCTGATCCAGCACCGCTAGGCGATCGCACATGTCCGCCTCCTCGGGCCGGTGCGTGGTCAGCACCAGGGTGACCCTGTCCTGCTCGCGCAGCGCCTTGAGGTGCTCCCAGATCCGGCGGAACGAGGCCTCGTCGATCCCCTGGCTCGGCTCGTCGAGCAGCAGGAGCTTCGGGCGGTGGACCAGCGCGCGGGCCAGCTCCAGCCGGCGCTTCATGCCGCCGGACCAGCCGCCTACGCGCTCGTCGCCGCGATCGCGAAGCTCGATCAGCGTCAGCATCTCCTCCACGCGCGTGCTCGCCAGCGCTTCGGGCAACGCATACAGCCGCGCGCCGAGCATCAGGTTCTCACGGGCGGTGAGGTGATCGTCCAGGCTGCCGCGCTGGAACACCACGCCCATGCGCGCGCGCAGCGCCGGATCTTCGAGCGTGAGCACCTGGCCCATGAAGCGGACCACTCCGCCATCCGGCCGGAGCAGCCCGGCGAGGATCTGGAAAGTCGTCGACTTGCCCGCTCCGTTGGGACCGAGCAGTCCGAAGATCTCTCCCTTCCCGACCTGGAACGAGACCCCATCGAGCGCGACCCGATCGCCGAAGCGCCGGGTCAAGCCCTCCACCGCCAGCAGCGGTGGCTCTGACTGGACGTGAGCCGGCGGCACCTCGGGCAGAGGCGCCTCGGCGGCGTGAGCGATGTCGGGCACCAGGCCTCCGTCAGACGTGTGGACCCGCGTCGATCGTCAACGCGAGGAACAACCCGCTCAGGTAGAGCAGCGAGACGAAGAACAGCTGTCGGGCCCAGACCTTTCCCAGCTCACGGATGAAACCGATCACCGCGACGCCGAGGAAGATCGACCCGAGCACCACGGCGGCGACCAGGTAGCCGATCCCTGCGATGTTCAGGGCGAACGGGAGCACGGAGATCGCCACGAGAGGAACCGTCCAGGCGACCGCATAGAAGCGCGAGGTGCCGTCCGTGCGGTGCAGGGTGATCACCTGGATGCCCGCCTTCTGGTACTCCTCACGGCGGAACAGGGCGATCGCGATGAAGTGTGGGATCTGCCAGAGGAAGAGGATGGCGAACAGCACCAGGCCGCCCAGGTCCATCCGCCCCGTAACGGCCGTCCACCCCATCAGCGGCGGCAAGGCGCCGGGGAAGGCTCCCACCACCATCGCGGCGGGGCTCTTCTTCTTCATCGGCGTGTAGACCAGCACGTACGACAGGTACGCGAGCAGACCGAGCACCGCGGTCAGCGGGTTCACCGCGAAGAACAGCAGCGGAAGCGCCACCACCGCCAGCGAGATCCCGAACCACAGGGCCACCTGCGGGTCGAGCCGTCCCGCGGGCAGCGGCCGATTCCGGGTGCGACTCATGAACCGGTCTGAGTCCCGCTCGAGATAGCAGTTCAGCGCGTTCGCGCCGCCCACCACCGCGGTCACGGCCACGAGGGTGATCAACGCCTTGCTCAGCTCGATCGGTCCCGGCGCCAGCCACAGGCCGCCGGCGGTCGTCGCAATCACCAGCGACGACAGCCTGGGCTTGGTCAGCGCCAGGAGGTCTGCGGCGGTCGAGCTCATCGTCACTGCACGCGCGTTCACGACACCTCCAGATGCTCAGTCGCCTTACGCTGCAAGGCGCCGCGCATCAAGGGGGGATCGTCGATCCGGACGCCTACTCGGCGATTCGGGCCGCCTCCTGGGCGTACTCACCCTTCGGCGCGCGCTTCACGTACTCCTGGGCGGTGAGCCGCGCCTTCGACTCGGTCTTTCGATCCTGCAAAAGGTGCCGGGCGTAGAAGTAGTATGCGTCCGCGTAGTTCGCGTCGGCGTTGAGCGCGCGCTGGTAGATTTCGTTCGCCTTCTCGCGATCGCCCTTCTCGTCCAGCGCCCGGGCCAGCTGGGTGTACGTCTCGGCGATCCGCGCGTTCTGACCGAGGAACTCCTGCGCGGCCTTCTCGAGCTGTTCCTGGGCCCGCCCGTACTCCTTCTTCTCGCGGTAGATCGTCCCCATGGCCAGGCGCGCTTCGGGCGCCTTGGTCTTGCCGTCGCCGAGCGCGAGCTGAAGCTGCTTGAGCGCGTCGTCCAGCTTGCCCTGGCGCTGCTTCGCCTGGCCGAGCATCAGCACCAGCTTGGGGCTGTTGCCCATGGTCTTCACCGCGGTCTCCAGAGCCGCCTCGGCCTCCTTCTCTCCGCCCTTGCGGGCCATCAGCGCCCGTGCCAGCTCCACGTAGAACTGCGCGCGCGAGCTGTCCGTCTTGATGGCGGTCCGGATCTCGGCGATGGCGCCGTCCATCGCGCCCTCCAGGAACAGCCGACGGCCCTTGATGAGGTGCAGCTCGGGGTTGGTCCGATCGAGGCTGAAGCCCAGCTCTTCGGCCTTCTGGATCTCCGCCTGGGCCTGCTTCTTGTCGGCCGGAACGCCCGTCCCCTCGAGCAGCTCCTTCTGGAAGTCGGCCTTGTAGTACCCGACCTCGTTGGAGACGCGGGAGATGAGGAACGCGCGCGCCAGGTGGCCCATGGCGAGCTGCCGCGGTGACGGCGGGGGCTCGGCCTCTACCAGCCGCTTGATCAGCTTCGCCGCGCCCACGTACATCTCCGCGTTCTCCTGCTCGAGCATCAGCAGGCCCTTGCCGAGCAGCGACTCCGGGTGGTTGTTCTCGTACCGGAGCGCGAAGTCGAAGTTCTTCCAGGCCTGGTTGTCCTGCCCCAGGCGCCGGAACAGCGTACCCATGGCCGAATAGACCCGCGGATCGTCCGGCGCGAGCGCCTGCGCCTTCTCCAGGCTCTCCCGCGCACGCTCGAGATCCCCCGCGTTGATCTGGATGAGGCCGAGCGTGAGCGCGAGGAGCGAAGAGCGCTTGCCCTCCGCCTCGAGCTGCTTCACCCGGGCATCGAGCTCCTTCAGCGCCTCCTGGCCCTTGCCAGCGTAGGTCTTGATCAGCGCCTCGGCCGCGATCAGCTGCGAGCTCGGCTCGTCGTCGTCCGCTTCCTCCCGAGCCTGCGCGAGGTGCCCCTCGGCGCGCTTCCGGGCTTCATCGCCGCCGCCGTGCTCGCCCCAGCGGATCGCCCACGCGTAGGCGAGGTAGCCGTGCGCCGTCGCCGACGACGGCTCCAGCTCGAGGACCTGATCCGCGGCCTCGCACGCGAGCTTGTACGACGCATAGCTGTCGTGCTTGAGCTGCTCCGAGGCCATGTCGAGGTGCTTCTTGATCTCCCGGCTCTGCTTCGCCGAGTACTGACCCACGAAGTAGTAGCCGAGGCTCACCACCGGCACGATCACCAGCAGCGCGAAGAACACGCTCTTCGACTGGGAGTTCGACCGTGCCTTCGCGGCGCGCGGGCGCCGCGGGGAAATCTCTTCCTC
>JBAWAM010000633.1:0-1726 GCA_049589315.1 Myxococcaceae bacterium | reverse complement strand
GTCGTCGACGCGGTCCATCGCCCGGATCAGCGCTTCCTGGAGGATGTCCTCGGCGAGCCCCGCGTCGCCGACCCGGCGCTGGACGAAGCCGAGGAAGGCGGGGCGCTGTTCGAGGAGGGACTGGAGGGCCTTCTGCGCGTTCATGGTCGATCCACTGTAATGAGATTCCGACGTCCTCGTCTCTGGCCGCGAACCCACCAGGGAGATGGACATGAACAAGAGTCTGACGAAGTTGTTCCTCGGGGCGGCAGTCGTTCTCGGTTCCTCGCTTGCAGCAGGCTGCGGCAACGACTCCAGGCCGCCCGACGCGGAGACGTGCCTGCCGGAATCCCAGGTCGACCCCTCGGCACCGATCACCCGGTTGGGCGTCCACTTCAAGGCCGGCACCGAGCCGCTGCTGATGGGCAGCGAGCGGGCCTCCGCGAACGGCGCGACCTTCAAGACCACCAAGGCGCGGATGTACCTCTCGGAGGTGGCGCTGATCGGCGCGAACGGTGAGCGCGTTGCCGCGGAGCTGGTCGACGAAGACGGAAACAGGCTGCCGTACGGGCTGACCTTGATCGACCTGGAGCGGCCCGACTCGATGAACGTCCACGTGCAGGCGCCGCCCGGCAGCTACCAGGGAGTGGCGGTCTCGCTGGGCGTCCCGTCGACGTGCAGTGGCTCCGGCGCGGAGCTCAACCACACCGACGCCTCGGCGATGGAGCCGCCGCTGGATGTGGACTCGGACATGTACTGGAGCTGGGACCCCGGCTACACCTTCCTCAAGTTCGAGGGCGAGGTCCGGGACGACGGTGATTGGGAAAAGTTCTTCTTCCACGTCGGCGAGGAGGAGCGGTTCGCCGCGCTCGAGCTTCCGCTGCCCTTCATCATCGCGCCCGAAGGCGGCGCAGGCCCCGAGCTGGTCGCCGACTTCAACCGGCTGCTCGTCTCGCCTTCAGGAGCGTCGAAGCCCGACATCACGAACCAGGACGAGCGCAAAGTCCACGGTGGCACTCATGCGGACTCCCTGGCCGAGAACATCCGGGGCTCCGGCTTCCTGCGCCTCGAGCCGGGCCATCACTGAACTGAACCACGCCTGACTCCGCTTCATCCTCGCGCCGGTGCGATCGCCCTCGATCGCACCGGCGTAATGCATGTCCGGCGTCCGCGTCTCTGCGTGCACTCGGGGCGATCTCCGCTCCGGCGCAGACAGGGGGAGACGGACATGCACAGCCCGAAGAGCGTTCTCGCAGTGGCAGTGATGATGGGGGCCATTTTCAGCGCGTGCGGCAACGACGAGCTGGTCACGGTTCCCGAGAGCTTTCCGAAGATGCGGGTACCGGAGGACAACGCGCTGACGCGGGAGCGGGTGGAGCTCGGAAAGCGCCTGTTCTTCGACGAGCGCCTGTCGCGGACCGGAGAGGTCTCGTGCGCGAGCTGTCACAAGCAGGAGAACGCATTCGCCGATCCGCGGCGGCTGAGCGAGGGCGTCGAGGCGAGGGTCGGAACCCGGAATGCGCCGCCCCTGTTCAACCTCGCCTGGAACACCTCGTTCTTCTGGGACGGCGGCGTGAAGACCCTGGAGCAGCAGGTGATTGGACCAATCATGAATCCCCTGGAGATGGACATGCAGATGAACGACCTGGTGAGACGGCTGAACGAGGATGACGCCTACGTGCGCCAGTTCGAGGGTGCGTACGACAGCGAGCCCAGTCCCGAGTTCGTGACCAAGGCGCTCTCCTCG
>JBAWAM010000632.1:0-2950 GCA_049589315.1 Myxococcaceae bacterium | reverse complement strand
CCGGTGGACCGGAAGATGGTGATCAACGCGCTCAACTCCGGCGCGAACGTCTTCATGGCGGACTTCGAGGACTCGAACGCGCCGAGCTGGAGCAACTGCGTTCAAGGCCAGATCAACCTCCGCGACGCCGTCCGACGGACGATCGAGTTCACGGCCCCGAACGGCAAGCAGTACCGGCTGAACGAGAAGACCGCCGTGCTGCTGGTTCGTCCCCGCGGATGGCATCTGCCTGAGCGGCACGTCGAGCTCGACGGCAAGGCAATCCCCGGCGCCCTCTTCGACTTCGGCCTCTATTTCTTCCACAACGCGCGCGCGCTCCTCGCGCAGGGCACCGCGCCGTACTTCTACCTGCCCAAGCTGGAGAGCCATCTCGAGGCCCGGTTGTGGAACGACGTGTTCGTCCACGCGCAGAAGACGCTCGACATCCCGAACGGCACCATCAAGGCGACGGTGCTGATCGAGACGATCCTCGCCTCGTTCGAGATGCACGAGATCCTCTGGGAGCTGAAGGACCACTCGGCCGGACTCAACTGCGGCCGCTGGGACTACATGTTCAGCTTCATCAAGAAGTTCCGGAACGATCCCGCCTTCGTGCTGCCCGATCGTGCGCAGGTCACGATGACGCAGCCGTTCATGCGCGCGTACACGCAGCTGGTCATCCAGACCTGTCACCGCCGGAACGTGCACGCGATGGGCGGCATGGCCGCACAGATCCCGATCAAGGACGACCCCGAGGCCAACCGCGTCGCCATCGAGAAGGTCCGCGCGGACAAGCAGCGCGAAGTCCGCGACGGACACGACGGCACCTGGGTGGCGCACCCCGGGCTGGTGCCGCTCGCGAGGGAGATCTTCGACGCGGAGATGAAGGGCCCGAACCAGCTCGACCGCAAGCGCGAGGACGTGAAGGTCAGCGCGCAGGAGCTCCTCCGAGTGCCCGAAGGCACCCGGACCGAGGCCGGGCTGCGGCAGAACGTGAACGTGGGGCTGCTGTACCTCGAAGCGTGGCTCGGCGGGATCGGCTGCGTGCCGCTGTACAACCTGATGGAGGACGCGGCGACTGCGGAGATCTCGCGCGCGCAGCTGTGGCAGTGGGTGCACCACGGCGCCACGCTCGACGACGGCCGCAAGATCACGCCCGAGCTGTTCCGCGCGACGCTGGAAGAGGAGCTCCAGAAGATTCGCAAGGAGCTCGGGCCGGACCGCTTCGAACAGGGCCACTTCCGCCAGGCCCGCTCGATCTTCGAGCGCCTGTGCCTCGCCCCGACCCTCGAGGAGTTCCTCACGCTGCCCGCCTACGAGGTCCTCACCCGCGAAGAGCAGGCCTGAGCTGTCAGAACCCAACCCGCTGTACCACCAGAGTGCATAGGAGCAGGACGATGGCTGACCAGAAGAGCACGACCACCCGCCCCGGAGACACCTTCGCCGATCGTCGTTGGGAGGGGGTCACCCGGCCGTACACGACGAAGGATGTCGAGCGGCTCCGGGGCTCGCTCAAGATCGAGTACACCGTCGCCGACGTCGGCGCCCGCCGGCTCTGGGACCTCCTCACCCACGAGGACTATGTCCACGCGCTCGGGGCGATCACCGGCCAGCAGGCGGTCCAGATGGTCCGGGCCGGACTCAAGGCGATCTACTGCAGCGGGTGGCAGGTGGCCGCCGACGGGAACCTCTCCGGGCAAACCTATCCGGACCAGAGCCTCTATCCGGCGAACAGCGTCCCCAACGTGGTTCGTCGCCTCAACTCGGCACTACAGCGCGCGGACCAGATCGACCACAGCGAGGGGAAGAACGGCACCTACTGGTACGCGCCGATCATCGCCGATGCCGAGGCGGGCTTCGGTGGTCCGCTCAACTCGTTCGAGATGATGAAGGCGATGATCGAGGCCGGCGCCTCGGGCGTGCACTACGAGGACCAGCTCTCCTCCGAAAAGAAGTGTGGCCACCTGGGCGGCAAGGTGTTGATTCCGACCAGCCACTTCGTCCGCACCCTGATCGCAGCGCGCCTCGCCGCGGACGTGATGGGCACCCCGACCGTGCTCGTCGCCCGCACCGACGCGCACAGCTCCAAGCTGCTCACCAGCGACATCGACGACCGCGACAAGCCGTTCTGCACGGGTGAGCGGACGCCGGAGGGCTTCTACCGGATCAGCGACGGCATCGAGACCGCCATCGCCCGCGGCCTGGCCTACGCGCCGTACGCCGACCTGGTCTGGTGCGAGACCTCGACGCCGGACCTGAAGGAGGCAAGGCAGTTCGCCGAAGCCATCCGCCGCGAGTTCCCGAACAAGATGCTCGCCTACAACTGCTCGCCATCGTTCAACTGGAAGAAGCACCTCGACGACGCGACCATCGCGAAGTTCCAGCGCGAGCTCGGCGCCATGGGCTACAAGTTCCAGTTCGTCACCCTGGCCGGCTTCCACGCGCTGAACATGTCGATGTACGACCTGGCGCTCGGCTACAAGGATCGCGGCATGGCGGCGTACTCGGAGCTCCAGCAGCGCGAGTTCGCGGCCGAGGCGAGGGGCTACACCGCGACGAAGCACCAGCACGAGGTGGGCACGGGCTACTTCGACGAGGTGAGCCAGATCGTCTCCGGCGGCAGCTCCTCGACGACCGCCCTCGCCGGCTCGACCGAGAAAGCCCAGTTCCACTGATGCCCCGCTGAGAAGTACGACGATGCCCGTCCGGCCAGGTGCCGGGCGGGCATTGTCGTTGCGGGTCGAAGATCACCCTCCGGTCGCGTTCGACCCTCCTTTCACGCAGGTCACTCCTCTGAAGCGCCGCGGCCTTTGCCTTGCACCGCAGTGGCGCATGGCAGTTGTCTCGCAGATTCTTGCGCTCGCCCTCGTCACCACCGCGCCGGTCGATGCGCCAATGGCGACGCAACCGCCCCTGATCGAGGCGGACGAGACAGCGGCATCGCCCCTCTCGCAGCCGCTGTTCGGAGTCG
>JBAWAM010000631.1:0-2249 GCA_049589315.1 Myxococcaceae bacterium | reverse complement strand
CGGAATACGGGAGCCACTCCGCGATCGGGATCCCATAGAACGCTGTGCCCTCGACCCCGTAGTGGGCGACCAACACCCCGAGAAGGATCTGCACGACCAGCAGCGCTCCGACAACCCAGAAGTACTTCACCACCGCGAGTTGGGATCCGGTGGGACGCACGCCCAGCAGCGGGTCCCGCGCGGGGACCGGTCCGTGTGGCTCCTCGGCCGGTCTCATCGCGTGGTACAGCGCCAGCCCACCGATCCCGAGCAGGAGCATGATCACGCTCACACCGGTCCACACGACGGTGGAGCCGGTCGGGACGTTCCCGACCAGCGGCTCGTGGGGCCAGTTGCTGGTGTACGTGATGTCGGTGCCGGGGCGGTTCGTGGCCGCGGCCCACGAGGTCCAGAACACGAAGGCCGACAGTCCGTCGATCCGCGCGGGATCGGTGAGCGTGTCAGGCGGGATCGCGTAGTCCTCACGACCGTCCCGGAACACCTCCGCGAGATGGTCGCGGTTCGCGCGGAAGGCCTCGGCCCGGATGTCCGGGATCGTCAGTGTCTTCGTGGCCGGGTCATAGGTGTTGCGACGGATCAGCTTCTGGAGGTCGGACTGGAGCGCCGCCTGCTGCGGCTCCTCGAGCTGCTCATACGGCCTTCCGAAGCGTTCCTGTGACCAGCGCCCGAGGATGAAGAGCGCCTCGCGGTGCAGCCAGTCTGCGGTCCAGTCCGGGGCCACGTAGCTGCCGTGTCCCCAGATGGACCCCACCTGCATGCCACCCATGGACTGCCAGATGTTCTGGCCGTCGGAAACCCCACCGGGCCCGACGAGCTCTTCACCGCTTTCGGTGACGATGCGCTCGGGAATCGGCGGCGCCTCCCGATAGATTTCCACGCCGATCCATCCGAGCACAGCGAAAGAGCCAACCAGGACCAGCGTCAGCGCGATCCAGAGCTTCTTCATTGCCGTCATGGGCTGCGCCTTGCTCACTCCCGGTGAGGTGGGGCGCTCGCCGCGTCATGACAATGGAAGCCGGCGGAGTGCTCGCAGACTTGCGAGCTTGCCAGGCGGGCGCTACGGGCAGGGGTTCCCGTCCGGATCGGGCTCGTTTCCGGTCCCGCCGTTTCCCTTGCCGTCGAGCCCGAAGAACAGCCCCGCGTGGTACGTGGAGCAGAGGTTGACATCGAGGACGAACGCACCCGCGGTTCCGCAACCTCCCGCGGCCGCGAAGCCCGGGTCCACGGCGGTTCCGTGTCCCATGCCGGCAATCGACCAGCTCTCCACGAGCGTCTGGCCTGCCGCGTTCTTGAAGCTGGAGTGCGTAGCCTTGCCGATTTCTTCGGTGGAGGTCGCGGTGGTGCTCAACCCGTGCACGTCGGTCCACTGGTCCACGAGCTCGCGCATGTTCGGATAGCCGACCACGTAGTCGCCCGAGCCGTGCCAGATCGAGACGCGCGGAAACGCTGCGCCGTTCGGCCTGGCGGCGCGGACGAGCTCTCCCCACGCCCCGGGCGTCTGATCCCTGCCGGTCATGCAGACGCCAATGTTGGCCTGGGTGTCCGCGCATCCGTACGGAATCCCCGCCATGATCGCGCCCGCCGAGAACACGTCGGGGTAGGCGGCGAGCAGGACGGAGGCCATCGCGCCGCCGGCAGACAGACCGGTGACGAAGACGCGCTCGGGATCGATGTCGTGCTTCGCCATCATCCAGTCCACCATCTGCTTGACGGAGTGGGCCTCACCGGAGTCCCGGCGGGTGTGCGACGCTTCGAACCACTTGAAGCAGCTGCCGAGCGCGGTGGTCTCTGGATACACGACGTAGAACTTCCACTCGTCCGCCAGGTCGTTCCAGCCGGCGTTCGCGTAGGCGGCGGCGGTCTGGGTACACCCGTGCAGCGCGACCACCAGTGGGGCATCCGCGGGCATGTCCGCCGGAACGTACGTGTGCATCCGCAGATTGCCCGGGTTCGAGCCGAACGCTGTGACCTCCAGTGCCGACTTGCTGGAGGCGGTCTCGCTGCACTGAGGATTGGAGCCCGACGACGAATTGACGCCGCAGCCCGCGATGCAGAGGAGCGCCGAGGCAGCAGTGGCAAACACCCACTGTCGGACGCGATGGTCGAAGCGCATGCGGTGAACCTCCGGAAAGGGGGGACATCGAAGCACGTCAACCGGCACTGTGTGAGCCTTTCCTTCTCAAATGGATGACGCAGTGCGCAAGGACGCGCCCATCGAAGTAGCCTGTCCCCCTCATGCGAGCTGCGCG
>JBAWAM010000630.1:0-1969 GCA_049589315.1 Myxococcaceae bacterium | reverse complement strand
AGTGGACGTTCAATTGGAGGGCGGAGCCGAAGCGCTGGATGAAGCTGACTGCTCCGCACTCGCGGGCAGGAAACACCAGGCTCCGCGCACGGGCACGAAGCGCATTGAACAGGCTGCGGACGAACAGATTCAGCACTGCGGTACAGAGCGCTCCGTTTCGCGCCAGGGCCCAGCGAAGCCGGATGGGGAGCGACAGCGTCCATTGCCGGTAGGGCGCGCGGGGAAGCACCTGGTCCACCAGATGGGCGGCGACGTCGCTGGCGCGTCGGGCGCAACACGAGGGACACACGCCTCGACGCTTGCAGGAGAATGCGACCACGAGTTCGTCGCCACATCCGGTGCAGCGGACGCGCGAGAAACCGTTCGCGAGCACGCCACAGCCGAGGTACTCCTCAAATTCGCGAACCACGAACACGGGAAGGCCGCCGCGAGAGGATGACTCCCGCACGAAGTCCGGGAGAGCGCTGCGGATGGCGCTGTGAAGGGGCGTGTGCTCGGGTCGTCGAGGGCGGTACCCGGCCGGCAGCGCCGCAACCGCCGCGCCATTCCACCGCTCGTAGATGTGTCCCTTGTCAGGACACGCGTCCCTCCCCCGTCCCGCCACTCGCCGCCCACCCCGGGTCCCACCTTCCGACCTACGGTGGGTTTACCGTGGAAGTTCGGCCGCTTCGACCCGTCCAGCGGGCGCGTGTCGGATGGCTGGCGCACTCTCTGGATCAGGGCCTTCCCTGGCCGGCGTGCGTGAGCAGACTGTGCCGTGAGTCGTTCGAGGGGGGAACATGAAAACCATTTCGAAAGCCGAGCTCAGGAAGGCGATCGTTGCGGCGGCGGCTTCGCAGGGGAACCATCCCGCCGCGGCCCTGCCGACCGCAGCGCAGAAGCGGCGGCTCGAGCGCAGCCGACGAGCGTCTGAGGAGCTCGCGTCGGCGTTTCTCCGCGAGGCGGGCCTCGACCTCGGGAAGCTCGAGGCGCAGCAGGTTCGACGCGAGGCCGAACTGGAGCGCATGGTCGCCAAGCACAAAGGCGACGCCGTCCGACGGGCGGCCCGGGCTCGCGGCGCAGCGCGCACGAACATCGCCCGACGTAGCGAGGTGCTCGGTGAGCTCGCCTCGCGCCGTGATTTCTTCCAGTATCCGACGTTCACGCTCGACACGCCGTTCCTGATCTGGTCGACGCCGCTTCTCGACATCGACTCGGAACTGATTCCGTTCGGCAGCTGGGCGAAGGTTAGAGTGGCTACCTCCGACACCGGATCGCAGAAGGTGAGCTTCTACTTTTACTGGTCGAACCCGTACACGGACTACGCGGTCATCAACGCCGCGACGTTCATGTCGGCGACCGGGCATTTGCGTGCGCACGCTCCGTGGACGGTCGGTGTGAACACGAGCGAGGTCGACGCCACGGCGATCTTCGGGCTCGAGTTCGGTGTCCCACGCGACGTGTGGTCCCCGGTCTACCAGGCTCAGTCTGTCGGGGCGATAGGCGCCTTCGGGAGCACGTCCACCGGCGGGAGCGTGCAGGGCCGCTCGGTCTCGGCGGGCGTCAGCTTCAGCCAGACGATGTTCGCCGTGCCGCCGGGGGAGGTGGTCGTGTTCGAGGTCGGGCTCATCGTCGACTACGACAACGACAGCGGGAACATCGAAGCCGACTTCGAGCACGGCGATTTTCAGATCACGTGCCCTGTCGTCGTCTACTCGATCCTCAACGCGCCGCCAACGGGGTAGGCGCTCTTCGGTCCACTGCAACTCGCCGTCGATGCGTCGACCTCGACGATAGATGGGATGAAGCGGGCAGCCCCCACCGACGTGGTAGCCAGAGGCTCCACAACGGGTAACGCGCACAGAGCCGCAAAGAGTGGAGGCCAGCCATCGATCATGTTGGCATCGACGTGCACAAGAAGGAAAGCCAGGTGTGCATCCTGGAGGAGGACGGCAGCATCATTGAGAAGCGAATCCGGACGTTGCGAGAG
>JBAWAM010000629.1:0-1859 GCA_049589315.1 Myxococcaceae bacterium | reverse complement strand
GCTCCAGCTGGGCAGGCGAGAGCTGGACTGGAGACGTCAGCTCTAAGAGGTAGGGCCAGCGCCTGCGGGAGCTTCGACTTCGACTGCGACAACATCGCTGCTCGGCAATACACCTCCAGCAACGCGTGTCAGAGCATTGGCGGCTGCGGCACGGGGGATCGAGAATGCGCGGGAGGAACGGGCTGGTCCGGCTCGACCCCGTCATGTGGTCAGGCCGCAAGCTACGTCACGAACTGCGGCTCCACCCCGATCTGCAATCAGAACACGAGTCCCGGCTGCAACATGTGCGTCCCGGATAAGGTGACACGCACCCAGGGCTGCCGCTAGCCGGGCTCTGCCGCATCCGGATTCAAGGGTGGGGCGCCCGTCACATGTGGCGGGCGTTCGCAGTACCGTGTGGCGGTGGCGACAAGCACGAAGTGACTCGCACCTGTCGCTGACCGACGTCAACGCGCGCGTCGCATGTCTCGAGACGCTGTGACGGGATGCGCGACTATCCGCAGGTCGCCTTGGCCGCGCAGTCGGTTCCGAAGGTCGACAGCTTCGACTGGTCGTACTGGCCGTTCTGGCAGACGTAGTGAGACGCGGCGCAGTCGAAGTACGGCGAAAGATCGCACGTGGTGTTCTGGTAGACCTCGCAGTTGAAGGTCTCGGAGATGTCCACCGAGCCGCACTTGGTGCTCTCAAGGAAGCGTTTGCAGGCGCCGACGTTGTCGGGCCCACCGCAGGCGAGTGTGGTGAGGGCCAGTGCGGTGAGGAGTCCCACTCGAATCGTCTTCATCATTTGTAGTTCCCTTTCGGGGGGCAACGGGTTCAGCCCACTGAGTGGAGGGAGCCACCGCGAATTTTGAACGGATTCTTTTTTTGGTCTCTGCCAAGGCCGAGGCGCGCGGAACCTCGGAGGGAGCCAACACCCTGAGCTATCCAGTGTCTCGTCTCGACATGTTGTTCTGAACGAGGTCCTTCCAATCGATCCCGAACCGCGCGAGGTACTTGCGAAGGCGGTCGGCGTCGTTCGCCACCTTCTTCTCCGTGCGTGAGACCGCGAAGAGCCGTCGCCCCGCTTCGGAAAGGGAGCGGGCGCGGTTGCAGACGTTGAGCACCTCTTCGAGCTGCACGTGGTCGAACGGGTCGAGGCGGGCGATCGCATCCGGGCCGAGATGCCGTTCGATCATGCCCTTCCCGCCCGGCGCCTTCGGCCGCCCGCTCCAGCCCTGAAGGAGCCGTTCGATCTCCTCCTCCACGTCAGAGGCGCTCACCCGGCCTCCCTGGCTCAATGTCGCGAGCCGGCGCACGGCCGCATTGAAGTCACGGAAGTTGCCGGGCCAGAGGGCCTGCGCCGACGTGGCGAACGCGAGGAAGTTCGTCCGCGCCTCCTTGCTGAACGACACCCGCCTCTTCAGCGCGCGCGAGCAGACCTCCAGCTCGTACTCGAGGTTCGGCTCCACGTCCTCCGGGCGTTCGCGCAGGGAGGGCAAGCGGAAGGTCCACAGGTTGATCCGCGCGAGCAGGTCCTCCCGGAACCTCCCCTCGATGACCTCGTTCGAAAGATCCCGGTTGGTGCCGGCGAGGAGCTGGAAGTCGCTCCGAAGCTCCTTGTCCGAGCCGACCGGATAGAACGACTTCTCCTCGATGGCGCGCAGGAGCATGGCCTGCTCGTCGGCGCCGAGCTCGCCGATCTCGTCGAGGAACAACAGCCCGCCGTCGGACTTCCGGAGCAGCCCGGGCCGGGCCTCGATCGCGCCGGTGAACGCGCCCTTGACGTGGCCGAAGAGCGTCGACATCGCGGAGTCGCCGCGCAGCGTGGCGCAGTTCACTTCGACGAACGGTCCGTCGACCTGCCGGCGGGTCTTCTTCAG
>JBAWAM010000628.1:0-7712 GCA_049589315.1 Myxococcaceae bacterium | reverse complement strand
ATCCACGAGCTTGCGCGTGGCGTCGTCGAGCATCTCGAACTGCACGCCCATTCCCGAGCCCCCGGCAGGATCGCCGGGTTGGCGCACCCAGCGGACGAGGGCGGTGCCGCGCATCACCCGCTGGCCTCCGGCGAGCTGCACCTCGAATTTCAGGTGCGTCCCCACCGGCTGCGGCTGCCGAGAGCGGATGAACATGCCGCCCTCGCTCAGATTGGTTGCGAACTCCTCTTCGAACGTCGCCACGTTCTGGTGCTTCAGCTTCACCAGCAACGACACCGACCGACGCTCCTGCCGACGACCCTGATCCATGCGATGTGCAGGATAACGGCTCAGCCGGAAAACCGTCGCGTCGTTATCGGGTGGGTGTGGGTGCGGCGAGGCGTACACACATTGTCCTCCCCTCTACGCATTGGATGCGCGAAGACGCAGCTTTTGCGCAGGGGGAAGGCGGCTTGCCTCTCGAACCAGGGTGGCACGGTCTCTGAAAGGTGGGACAACGATATGAGCATCGTCTGCGGAATCGACTTCTCGCCTTCTTCGTCGAGCGCCGCCCGGCTCGCCGGACGCCTCGCTCAGCGGCTCGGTGAGCCGCTCGCGGTCGTCCACGTGATCGACCTCCCGCTCGAAGGGCTGTTCGCGCCGTGGCGCAAGGAGTTGGAGGACGCTGCCCGGCTGGCGCTCGATCGCGAGGTGGATCAACTGCGTTCTGAGGGCGTCTCCGCGGAAGCACACCTGCTCCACGGCCGACCCGACGAGGAGCTCACCTCGTTCGCCCAGACCCAGGCGGCGCGGATGATCGTCATCGCTGCGCTCGGGACCCGCTCGCCGGAGGCGTGGCAGGTAGGCGGGAGCGCGGACCGGATCACCCAGCTCGCGACCTGTCCCGTCCTGGTGATGCGCAAGCTCGAGCCCTTCACCGAATGGCTCGACGGGAAGCGGCCGCTGCGGATCCTGCTGGGCATGGACCGCACCGAGGCCTCGCGCGTCGCGCTCGACTTCGTCAGCGCGCTCCGGCGGGTGGGGCCGTGCGACGTCACCCTCACGCACCTGTACTGGGCCCCGGACGAGTACCGCCGCCTGGGCTTCGCCGGCATCCGCAGCATCGTCGAACCGGACCCGAACGTGCAGCGCATCCTTCACGACGAGATCGCCGCCGAGGTCGGCGCCCTGCCGGGAGACGGCGCGACGAAGATCCACCTCGAGCCCTGCCTCGGCCGTCCGTCGGACCGGCTCGTCGCCCTGGCCCGCGAATCCGAGGACGATCTGGTGGTCGTCGGCTCCCATCACCGCAACCTGCTCGATCGGGTCTGGAACGGGTCGGTGTCCCGCTCGGTCCTCCACGCCGCGCGGACCAACGTCGCGCGCGTTCCGTCGGCGCATGCCCGGGAGATGACGATCCCGGAGATCCGCTCGGTCCTGGTCGCCACGGACTTCTCCGACATCGCCAACGGGGCGATCCGCTGGGCCTATGGGCTGGCGCGCGGCGGAGGCGTGGTGCATCTGGTGACCGTCCATTCGCCCGCGCTGAAGCCGGGCCCGCTGGTTCAGCGCGACATCTTCGGCGGCGCGGCGAGCCCGGCCGATGAGGCCGAGGTCAATGCCCTGCGCCACAAGCTGGAGGCGCTGCAGCCTGCGTCGGCCGAGCGCCGCGACATCTCCACCCGGGTGCACGTGTTGACGTCCGATGCCGTCGGCCCGGCGATCTGCCAGGCCGCGGAGCGCCTGGAGGTCGATACGGTGGTCGTGGGAACCCACGGACGAACCGGGATCGTGCGGGCGATGCTCGGCTCGGTGGCACAGGACGTGGTGTCCCGTTGTGCGCGACCGGTGATGGTGGTCCGCCCGCCCGAGAGCCGGTCATGACCCTGATGAAGGCGTTCAACGCCCAGGCCCGCAACCAGCTCCTGCGCCGCCGTGACTCGCTGCTCCGGGGAAACACCGCCTCGCTCGGCGACGGGGAGAGAGTGGAGTTGACCGACATCGACGCCGCGCTCGCCCGGCTGGCCAATGGGCGATATGGAGACTGCGAACGGTGTGGGGGGCCCATCGGAATGCAGCGCCTCCGGGCCATGCCCGAAGCGCGGGTGTGCCTCTCCTGCAGAGAAGAGACATGAAAACACGCATCCTGCTCATCGACGACGAGGCGAACGCCCGCTCCGCCCTGGCCAGCCTGCTGGCCGACGACGGCTACGAGATCGCCGAAGCCGAGGACGGCGAGGCCGGGCTGGAGAAGCTCCACTCGTTCGCCCCCGACGTCGCGCTGTGCGACATCCGCATGCCGAAGCTCGACGGCCTGACGCTCCTCAAGAGGGTGAAGGAGGAGGGGCTCGACACGGTCTTCATCATGATGACCGCGTTCGGCAGCGAGAAGGTCGCGGTGGAGGCGATGCGGGCGGGCGCCGAGAACTACCTGGCGAAGCCGCTGGATGCCGACGAAGTCTCGGTGGTGGTGCAGAAGGCGCTGGAGAAGCGCGCCCTCCGCCGCGAAGCCGCCACCCTCCGGGAGCGCGTGCAGGAGCGCTACAAGTTCCACAACATCGTGGGTGACGCGCCGGAACTCCGGGCCGTCTTCGACGTGGTGAAGCGCGCCGCGCCGACCAAGGCGACCGTGCTCATCCTCGGCGAGTCGGGCACGGGCAAGGAGCTCATCGCGCAGGCCCTCCACGAGGAGTCGACCCGCCAGGACAAGCCGTTCATCAAGGTGAACTGCGCGGCCCTCACCGAGAGCCTGCTCGAGTCGGAGCTGTTCGGCCACGAGAAGGGCTCCTTCACCGGCGCCATCGCCCGCAGGGAGGGCCGCTTCGAGCTGGCCGACGGGGGCACCCTGTTCCTGGACGAGGTCGGTGAGATCCCCGCGTCGATCCAGGTGAAGCTGCTCCGCGTACTGCAGCAGCGCGAGTTCGAGCGCGTGGGCGGCACCCAGACCCTCAAGGTCGACGTCCGGCTGGTCGCGGCGACGAACCGGGATCTGGCCAAAGAGGTCCAGGAGGGTCGGTTCCGCGAGGACCTCTACTATCGCCTCAACGTGGTGGCGGTGACCCTGCCGCCGCTCCGTCAGCGCAAGGGCGACATCCCGCAGCTCTTCAACTTCTTCGTGGACAAGTACGCGAAGCAGTACGGCAAGGAGTTCCGCGGGACCGCGCCGGGCGTGATGAACGCGCTGCTGTCGCACGACTGGCCGGGGAACGTGCGCGAGCTGGAGAACGTCACCGAGCGCGCCGTGGTGCTGGCCGGGGGCACCGAGCTGACCGCGGACGACCTCCCGCCGACGCTGCGCGGACCGCGCCCCCAGGGGCGGACCGCCGGCTCGCTCATCCCGGGCGCCTCGCTCCACGACATCGAGCGCGAGGCCATCCTCCAGACCCTGGAGATGGTCGGCGGGTCCACTTCGCGCGCGGCCGAGGTCCTCGACATCAGCGTTCGGAAGATCCAGTACCGCCTCAAGGAGTACGCCGAGGAGAAGGACGGCGTGCGCCCGAAGCGGGACAACGAGGCGGAAGAGCTCGACGGCTGAGCTTCAGTGGACGGAGGGCAGGGTGATCTCGAACCGCGCCCCGCCGGCCGCCGACCGCTTCAGCTCCAGGGTTCCGCCGTGCAGGGTGATGATCTGCAGGCAGATCGACAGCCCCAGCCCGGAGCCCTGGGGTTTGGTCGTGTAGAAGGGCTCGAAGATCCGCGAGGCGATCTCCTCCGGGATGCCCGGCCCGTTGTCTTCGACCACCAGGACCACGTCTCCCCGCGCGTTCGGGTTCGCCGACAGCCGGACCCAGCCGCCCCGCTGCACGGCGTCCATCGCGTTGAGGGCCAGGTTCATCAACACCTGACGCAGCCGCTCCTCGTCGCCCTTGATCGGGCGGACGTCGCCGTCCTGGCGTTCGAGCGTGACGCCCCGGCGGTCGGCGTCCTCCTGCATGAAGTCGGCGATCCGGTTCAACAGCGCGGGCGCCGAGACCGGCTTCGGGTTGAATTCGCGCGGACGGGCGAGCTGCAGGAAGTCTTCGAGGAGCTGGTCGAGCCGGCGGATCTCGTCGCGCACCAGCCCGAGCGGCTCCAGGAGGGTTCCCTGCTGCTGCTGCTCCAGCTTGCGGATCCGCCGCTCCAGGACCTGGAGCTGGAGCGCCGCAGCGTTCAGCGGGTTGCGGATCTCGTGGGAGAGGCCGGCGGTCATCGTTCCGACCGCGGCGAGCTTCTCTGCGACCTGGGCGCGCCGGGCCAACTCCAGCTTGTCGTGCTTGAGGCGCACCTGCCGCATCGCCTGCTCCACCGTGAGGAGCAGCTCCGGCGTGGCGCAGGGCTTGAGCAGGTACGCGCACGCGCCCGCGCGCACCGCCGCGGCGGCGGACTCGACCGTGCCGAAGCCGGTGAGCAGGACGATCTCCGACTCCGGGCTCTTCTCCTTGAGCTCCACCGCGAGGGCGGTGCCGTCGCCGTCCGGGAGCTTGAGATCCAGCAGGGCCACGTCGAAGCCGGAGTCCGACGCGGTGCGCGCTTCGGCGCAGGTGTTCGCCTTGCGGACTTCGTAGCCCTCCTCGACGAGGATCTCCTCGAGGTTCTCCACGAACCGCCGGTTGTCGTCGATGACGAGGACGCGCGGATGCGTCGCCTGGTTCTGGCTCACGCCTGGGTCCTCTCCTGGAACAGTCGCTCGACTTCCTCGAGCAGCGCCTGCGTGTGGAAAGGCTTGCGGTACACGGAGGTCGGCTCCAGCGGCGCCTGCGAGAGGTCGTGGGCGGTCATCACCAGCTGAGGGATCCCGGGGAAGCGCCTGGCCACCCGGCGCATCGCCTCGCCATCCGGCCCGCCGGGGACGCGCAGGTCGACCATGCTGGCGAACGGCTTGAGCGCGCCGAGCCGCTCCGTCTCCGCGATGGTGTGGGCGCTTACCGCGGTGAAGCCCTTGTCGCGGAGGGCCTCGGCGAGGTTGTCCGCCAGGGCTTCGTCGTCCTCGACCAGCACCACCAGGCCGTCGCGCCTCGCCCGCTCCAGCAGCTTGAGCAGCCCCTCCAGGGGAACGGGCTTCTGCAAGACGGCCAGCAGGCCTTCGTCCCGGGCGATGCGCAGGTCCTCGTCCCCGCTGTACGCCGTGGCGACGATGGCGGGCAGGCCCGGGTCGATCCCCCGAACCCGGTGGACGAGCTCCGCGCCACCCATCGCCGGCATCCGCATGTCGGTGAGCATGGCGTCGAACCGCTGGTGTCGGACCTTCTCCAACGCGTCCGCGCCGCAGTCGACGATGGTCACCTCCGCGCCCACGTCCCGGATGATCTCGCCGAGGTTCTCGGCGAAGGCGCGGTTGTCGTCGACGAGCAGGTACTGCCTCACGCTGTGTCTCCTGCGAGCGGAAGGTGCACGATGAACGACGCACCACCCCCGACCGACTGGGCGTAGGTGATGCTCCCGCCGTGGCGCTCCACGATGCGCTTCACCAGCGCGAGGCCCAGCCCGATTCCCTTGTCCTTGGTGGTCACCAGGGGTTCGAAAAGCCGGGCGCGGATCGACGGGTCGACCCCCGGGCCGGTGTCCTCGACCGAGATCCGGAGCTGCCCGGCGTGCTCGAAGGCGGTGATCACCACCTCGCCCTTCGGTGACGACGCAGCGACCGCGTTCTCCAGCAGGTTCACGAACACCTGCCGGAGCTGGACCGGATCGCCCTCGACCTCGGGCGGCGCCATCGGTGCGTCGATGCGGAAGTGGACCTCCGGCGGGCGCACGACGGAGGCGTTCACCTCCTCGAGCAGGGGGATGATGGAGGTCCGCTCCTTGAGCAGGGGCCGGTCGCGGATCATGTCCAGCAGCTTGGAGATGATCCCGTTCGCCAGCTGGAGCTGCTCTCCGATCCGGCCGACGTGCTTCTGCGCGCGCTCGTCCTCGCCGATGCGGCCCTTCAGGATGTACAGCGACGTCTCGATCACCCCGAGCGGGTTGCGCAGCTCGTGCCCGATGGAGCCCACCAGTTGCCCGAAGGTCGCGAGCCGCTCGGTCCGGGCCTGCTGGGAGAGCAGATCCTCGCGGTAGGTGTGGAGCATGATCGCCAGCTCGAGATCGAGGATCTTCCCCAACGCGCTGCACGCGCGCTCGTGGGCAGCGATGTCGTTGCCCAGTTTGTTCGCGAGGAGGGCGTTCATCTGCTCGCGTATCACGTTCATCGCGCCGAACATGTAGTGCTGAGGCAGGGCGATCCGGACGTGGACCCGGCCAATCCGGCAGCGGACCTGGTAGTAGGCCTCGTCCCACGGGCCCGACAGCAGCTTGTCCATCCACTGGACGAGCGTGACCTTCAGCCGTCCGACCTGGCTCTCCCCTCCCACCAGCGCGGTGCGCGCGCCTTCGTGGGAGAGGATGCGGTCATAGAAAACGACCGAAATGCGCTCGAAGTCGGCGACGAGGAGAGGGTGGAGCGAACGGAGGACCGCTTCGTCTGCCTCTCCGAACCCCACGTAGCGCTTCAGCTCGTCGAACACGGTCTCGGACATGTGGGCCGGGACCCTAACGGCCGGGACCCCTCACCTCAATTCAAATCCCGGCTCGAAACGGCCACGGCGGAGGGAAGCCGCGCCCCCGCCGTGCATGCTGGCTGCTGCGACCGGGGACTTCAGACGAGCTCTTCGTGCCGGCCCTCGAGCTTCACCTTCTCGACGTGCTCCTGGAGCATGCGGCGCGCGATCTGGAACACTTCGTCCACCGCGGCGTAGGCGTCCTCACGCGCCTCTCGATCGACCGGATCCCGGGTGACCGCCAGGTCCTTCCCCGGCACGCGCAGCGTCAGGTGGCACTGGAAGTGGCGGCCCTTCTGCTGGTGCCGGTGAGCCTGCTCGACCACCGCGTGCGCGGAGCTGATGCGGTGGTAGAGCTCGACGAGCTTGTCGTACTCGCCCCGGATGTGCTCGGCGAGGGCCTCACTGGTGGACATGCCGCGGAACGTGATCTGGATCGGGTTCAATTCAGCTCCTCCTCCTCGTGTGCTTCGACCTCTCTCCATGAAAAAGGCGTGCCAGTCCTGCTCAGGGGCAAGAACTCCGAGGAGGGCGCATGGGGTGCGCCCGGCCGGCTGGAGGGTGCAAACCGTGCGGTCGGGTCAGTGGACCACGAGCACGGGGGCAGCCGACTGGTGCACGACGCGGCCTGCGACGCTGCCCAGGAGCATGCGCTTGACCGCCCCCAGCCCGCGGCTGCCGACGACGACCAGGTCCGCCTGCTTCTCCTGGGAGAAGTGCGTCAGCTCGTTCGCCGCGCCGCCGACGCGGACCTCGGTCTCCGGCGTCACCCCCGTGCGCTCGGCGATGGACGTCGCGGCGTCGGCGATCATCCGGAGCGCGGCCTTGCGGTGGGGTTCGATCCAATCGACGAAGGAGATGCCGGGGAGGTCCACCGGCGGGGCGTAGGGCTCGACGACGTAGAGCAGCCCCAGGCGCGCTTCGAACTTCTTCGCCATCTCCGCCGCCATCACGGCAGCCTTCATTGCGTGCTCGGAACCATCGTAGCCACAGACGATCATCTTCATGTTCATGACGCGCCTCCTTCGACGGCAACACGCAAGTCGCGGGCCGGGAGCTCCCGGCTAATTTGCCCGGGCGAGCGGCGGCGAGGCGGTCTCGACCCGGTTTCGTCCCCGCGCCTTCGCCTGGTACAGCGCGCCGTCCGCAAGCCGGAAGGCCGCCCCCGGCGTCATCCCCGGCTTCCGCATGGCCACACCGAAGGACGCGGTGAGAGGC
>JBAWAM010000627.1:0-20831 GCA_049589315.1 Myxococcaceae bacterium | reverse complement strand
CTCCTCGCTGATGCAGATCAGCGCGGTCAGGTACTTGCGCTTGTCGCCGTAGACCATGGCCTGGCTCACGATCGGGAACGTCTTGAGCGAGTTCTCCAGGTTCTGCGGCGCCACGTTCTTCCCGCCGGCTGTGACGATGATGTCCTTCTTGCGGTCGGTGATCCGAACGAAGCCATCTGCGTCCAGCTCGCCGATGTCACCGGAGTGGAACCATCCGTCGGGATCGAGCGACTCGGCGGTGGCCGCGTCGTTCTTGTAGTAGCCCTTCATCACGCCGGGGCCGCGCATGAGGATCTCGCCGTCGGCGGCGATCTTGATCTCGGTGCCGGGCAGCGGCGGTCCAACCGTCCCGATCTTGATCTTGTTCGGGAGGTTCAGGCACGTCGCCGCGGAGGTCTCCGTCAGGCCATAGCCTTCGAGCACCTTGAACCCGATGAGGTCGAAGAAGTAGGCGATCTTCCGGGACAGCGGCGCGCCGCCGGAGACGAACAGCCGCATGTTGCCGCCGAGCTTCTCATCCAGAGAGGCCTTCACCTTGCTGAACACCAGCTTCTGCGCCAGCGCAAACCCGAGCGAGTTGAATTCGCGGCCCTGGTTCTTCGCGTCGACGTACTGGTCGAACAGCCGGAAGGCCCAGCGGAAGAGCTTGCCCTTGATGCCCGGCCCTGACGAACCGGTCGCCACCACGCTGTTGTAGACCTTCTCGAACACGCGGGGCACGGCCGGGAGGATCGTCGGACGCGTTTCGACCAGGTTCGGCAGCAGCTTGTCCACGGACTCGGCGAACACCATGGTGAAGCCCATCCCGAGCCACGCCGCCTTCACCACCTGCGCGAAGGAGTGCGCCAGCGGCAGGAACAGCATGACCGAGTCCTGCGGGTTCATCACCCCGATCTTCGCCACGCTCTCGGCCTCGTAGGTCCAGTTGCCGTGGGTGAGGATCACGCCCTTGGGATCGCCGGTGGTTCCGGACGTGTAGATGTAGAGCGCGGGGTCGTCCGCGGAGACCGAGCTCACCCGCTCGTCGAACGCGGACGGGTTGGCCTTGTGCGCCGCCTCGCCCCGCTTCACCAGCGCCCCGAGTGTCTCCTCGCGGTCGCCCTTCGGGGCGCCCTCGAAGAGGAACACCTTCCGCACCGACGGGCACTGGTCGAGCCGCTGCCGGGCCCGCGTCGCGCGTCCCGACTGTTTGCCCTCGTTCTCGTCGCTGTCGACGAAGAGGAAGGCCGACTCCGAGTTCTGGAGGATGTACCGGACCTCGTCCGGGGTGTTGGAGGCGTAGATCGGGATGGTGATTGCGCCGGCCGCAGAGATCGCCAGGTCCGTGACGACCCACTGCAGCGAGGTTCCGGCGAAGATCGCCACCCGCTCGCCCGGCTTCACGCCTTCGGCCACCAGCGCCGCGGAGAGGTTCTTCACCTCCTCCAGGATCTGGGACCAGGACATGTCCTTCCAGACACCGTCCTTCTTGTACTTCGCCGCAACGGACTTCGAGTGCGCCGTCCGCTCCAACAGAAGCTGGACCAGATTCTTGCCGGCTGCAGCCTTCTCCAACTGGCTCTCTGCCCTCACGTGACCTCCTCCTCGATACTTTTCTGCAACAGCTGCCGGGCTCGGTGCGAGCAGGTGGCAGGCGTGCGCATGTCCAGCGGAATTAGCACGCAAGCGCCTGGAATGACAAAGCCCCCCCGGTCATCCCGGGGAGGCTTTGAACTGCATCGCCTACGAACCTTGCGCTCGATCAGGCCGCGTCCTGTTCACCGGAAGCGCCCAACTGCTCCTCGTCCTGGTTGAAGGCCGAGAGATACCGGGCCAGGAACGCCTTGGTCCGGAGCTCGACCTGCCGGACGCGCTCACGGGAGACGCCCCATCGCTTGCCCAGCTCCTCGAGGGTGCGCGGGTCGTCCTGCGTGAGCCGCTCCTGGAGGATGTCCCAGCCCAGATCTCCGATCCGCTTGCGGACCCGGGAGAGCGCTTCCTGAACTCCCTCGTCGCGCTCGGTACGCAGGAAGGTGTCCTGTGGCCCGGAACTGTCGTCCTCGAGGCGCTCCAGCCAGGTGGTCTCGCCGTCGTCGTCGATGGTGACGTCGAGGGAGAAGTCGGTCATCGAGCCACGCTCGGCCTCTCCACCGCGGACCTGGCTGCGGTTGTCCTTGAGGTAACGCGTGATGTACGCGCGGATCCACCACACTGCGTAGGTCGCGAACCGCACGTTCTTCTTCGCGTCGAAGTGCTCGATCGCCTTCATCAGGCCGACATTGCCTTCCTGAATCAGGTCGTCGAGACGGGCGCCACGGTTGGCGTACTTCTTCGCGATGGCGACGACGAACGGCAGGTTCGACCGCGCGAGCTGTTCTCGCGCCGTGTGATCGCCCTTCTTTGCCCGACGGGAGAGCTCGTACTCCTCCTCGCGGGTCAGTTGACGGTGCGGCCCCATCTGCCGGATGTAGCTACCAACTCCGTCTGATCCATCCATTCTTCTCGCGGTTGCCATGGGCGACCTCCTTTCCTCGGAACTTCAGGGGGACGCGCCGGCCTTTCGTTGCGTCCAGCCCTTCAGACGCTCAACGAAGAAAAACGTTTCTCATTTCGTCCGGGCCCAGCGCGGCGCATTCGATCTGCTCAACGAACCGTTAAGGCGCGCTTGTGCAGACCCATTCCGGGTCTCTGGGGAACAACGGAGCTCAAAGGAACATTTTCCCCGGGTTCATCAGCCCACGGGGGTCGAGGAGGGCCTTGAAGCGCTTCTGCAGCGCGATGAGCTCGGGCGCCTGCTCGATGGGCAGGTAGTCGCGCTTGGCATGCCCTACGCCGTGCTCGCCGGTGATGGTGCCGCCGACCTCCACGGTGATCCGGAGCATCCGCTGGATCGCCTCTTCCACCTTCGCCCGCTCGTGTGGGCCGTCGTAGAGGATGTTGGCGTGCAGGTTGCCGTCCCCGGCGTGCCCATAGGTCGCCACGGTCAGGCCCAGCTCCGCGCCCATCTGCTTGAGGCGCTCGATCACCTCGACCATGCGAGACCGCGGAACAGCGATGTCCTCGGAGACCTTCTGGGGTTTGAGCGCGCGCAGCGCCGTCGAGAGGACCCTTCGCGCCGCCCACAACTGCTCGCGCTGGCGCCCCTCCTCCGCCAGCAACGTCTCCGTCGCGCCGTTCGCTTCACAGATCTCGCCGAGCCTCGCCAGCTCCGCCATCACCGCGTCGTCGTCGGTGCCGTCGACCTCGGCCAGCACCGCCGAGCCTGTCCCCGGCGGGAAGCTGAACCCGCGCCCGTCCACCGCCTTCACCGCCACGTCGTCGAGCAGCTCCAGCGTCCGGGGGAGGATTCCTCCCTGGAGCACCGCGGTCACCGCGCGCGCTGCGTGGGCGACGTCCCGGAACAGCAGCAGCGCCGTCTTCACCACTCGAGGCAGCGGGATGAGCTGCAGCGTGATCTCGGTGGCAACGCCGAGCGTGCCCTCCGAACCGACGAACAGCCCGGTGAGATCGTAGCCGGCCACCCCCTTGATCGTCCGCCGGCCCACCCGGACCACTTCGCCATCCGGCAGCACCCACTCGAGCCCGAGCACATAGTCGCGGGTGACCCCGTACTTCAGCGCCCGCGGCCCTCCCGCGTTCTCGGCGATGTTCCCGCCCAGGGTGCACCACTCCCAGGAGTTCGGGTCGGGAGGATAGAAGAGCCCCTTCTCCTCGACCGCGCGCATGAGCTCGCCCGTCACCACGCCAGGCTGGCAGACGGCGACAAGGTCCTCTCCCGAGATGGAGAGGATCTGGTTCATCCGCTCGAGGCTGAGCGACACGCCGCCGTACAGCGGCAGGGACCCGCCGCTCTTGCCACTGCGCGCCCCCACCGGAGTGACCGGGACCCCGTGCTGCTGACACGTGCGGAGGACCCGCGAGACGTGCTCCGTCTTCTCCGCGAAAACGACCAAATCCGACGGGAACTCGCCGGATCCCGACTCGTCCCGTCCGTAGGCCGCGAGCACGTCGGGATCGCGCGCGAGCTGACCGGGAGAGAACGTGACCGCGAGCGCTTCAGCGACCGCGCGGACCGCGGCGGGGTCGGCCCTGCGTCCCGGCGGCGCGGGAATCACCGGCGCCCTCCGATCCGGACCCAGAGTTCACGGCGAAGCGGACCGTCCCGGCGCAGTGCGCCTTCGTACGCCTCCGCGTGGGTGCGCGCGTGCTGCTGCGCCTGCCCCCGCAGCGTGAGGCAGGTCATGTTCGCCTCGAGGACGCAGGCCGTGGCCGGGCTCCCGAGGATCCGCGCCAGAGAGGAGGCGACCTCGCGCGCGAGATCCTCCTGCAGGATGAGTCGGTGGGCGAAGCAATCGAGGAGGGCCCCGAGCCGGCCGAAGCCGACGACCGTCTTCCCGGGCACATACGCGAGGTGCGCGACCCCTTCGTACGGCAGCAGGTGGTGCGGGCACACCGAGCGGTAACGCAGGTCCGTGACGACCACCATCTCCCCGGACGCGTGCTTCGGCGCCGGGAAGCGCTCTCCCAGAGCCGCTTCGGGCGAGGTGACGTAGCCGTCGAGGAACTCGCCGAGCCAGGCCTCGGTGACGCGCTGAGGCGTCTCGCTCAGGTTGGGATCGCCCAGGTCCACGCCGGCCGCGCGGAGGAAATCCTCGACCGCCCGCGCCATCGCCGCGGGATCCGGTGCAGGACGGGTCGCCTTTCGAGGTGCTCGAGTCGCCATCACTCTCAGGATGCTCAGGTCCGGGCGGTCGTGGCTACCAGGATCATCCCCTCGGTGATGCGGACCTCCCAGGTCCGGATCCGCGCGTCCGGGAACAGCGTGCAGACGCCCGTGCGCAGATCGAAGGGCCACGCATGGAGCGGACAGTGCAGCACGTGCCCCTGGAGGTCTCCGTGCCCCAGCGGGCCTCCGCGATGCGGGCAGTCGTTGTCGACCGCGAAGATCTCTCCGTCCACGTTCACCAGCGCGAGCTCCCGGTCCCCGATCGTGACGACGCGCTTCTCCCCCGGGGGGAGCTCCGCCAGCGGACACGCCGTCACGAACCCGGTCACGTCACTTCACCGCCGAAGAGATCGCCTTGAACTCGGGTGTGCCCGCCACGCCGATCAGGTCGAACAGCGCGGACTCGACGGTGGTCACCACCGCGCCCGCTTCTGCTGCGAGCCGGAGCCCGGATTCACGATCCTCGTCGGAGCGGGAGATGATCGCGTCGCGGCAGAGGTACGGAACGAACTCCTGCTCCACGAGGTCGCGGGCCGTCTGGAAGACGCAGATGTGCGCCTCCATGCCGGCGATGAGGACCCGTGGCCGCCCTGCGAGCGCTGAGTGCAGCTCGGGCGTCC
Organism: Myxococcaceae bacterium; assembly: GCA_049589315.1. Classification (GTDB taxonomy): domain Bacteria; phylum Myxococcota; class Myxococcia; order Myxococcales; family Myxococcaceae; genus JBAWAM01. The sequence continues at coordinate 15,506 of JBAWAM010000627.1, read as the reverse complement.
AGCTGGAGAACTTGAGCTTCTCGCAACGCGGCACGCCCTCGAGACAGGCGCGCACGGGCTCGAGCGTCGGCCCGAGCCCCTTCGGGTACTGCTCCGTGTAGAAGACCGGCAGGTCCAGCGTGCGCGCACCCCGTATCAGCGCACAGGTGCGGTTCACCATGCGCTCGAGCCGCTCCGGACTCATGGCGCTGCAAAGCCTCTCCTGGATGTCGACAATCAGAACGGCGGTCTCTTCACGACGAAGACGGAAGCGATCCATGCGTGCACCTCGCAGGTCGACAAGTATCCCAACCTGCGCCCCACTTCACGCACCAGATCCACGGACGCGCGCCCGGTGTGTTGGCGTGAGGTCAGCCCGACCGCTGCGCTCGCGGCGCACCCGAACGGACCGGGTGAGCGAAAACGACCGTTCGCGCCCCGGCGGGATGTGGCAAGAAGCACGGCATGGCGCGTCAGAGCGGCGGAGCGATCGTCGGCGATGTCCTGCGGAACCACGGTGTTCCGTTCCTGTTCACCCTCTGCGGCGGACACATCTCGCCCATCCTGATCGAGGCGAAAGCGCGCGGGATCCGCGTGGTGGACGTGCGTGACGAGAAGCACGCGGTCTTCGCTGCGGACGCAGTGGCGCGCATGACGGGGATCCCGGGCGTCGCGGCGGTCACCGCCGGGCCGGGCGTGACGAACACGGTCACTGCGGTGAAGAACGCGCAGATGGCGCAATCGCCGGTGATCCTGCTGGGTGGGGCCGCCGCGACGATCCTCAAGGGCCGCGGCGCGCTGCAGGACATCGACCAGCTCACGCTGATGAGGCCAATCACCAAATGGGCCACCACGGTGAAGTCGCTGGCGAACCTCGCCCCCACGCTGGATCGCGCGTTCGAAGAGGCCACCTCGGGCGTGCCGGGGCCGGTGTTCGTCGAGCTGCCGATCGACCTGCTCTACGACGAAGACGTCGTCCGCGACTGGTACGCGAAGGAGAGCGGCGTGAAGGACGCCGACGGTTTCGGCGCACGCATGCTCAAGCTGTACCTGGAGGGCCACCTCTACCGGCAGTTCCGCGCGCCCCACCTCCCGCTCGACCTGCCGAAGAAGGGGTTGCACCTGCCGTCGGTCAGCGAGATCGCCGCCCACCTGCCCCCGCCCTCGCGCGATGTCGATGGGCAGATCCGTGAGGTGGCCGAAAGGCTGGCCCAGGCGAAGCGTCCGGTGCTCGTGGTGGGCAGCCAGGCGTTGGTGAACTGCCGCGAACCCCACCGAATCGCCGATGCGGTGCGACGGCTCGGAGTTCCCACCTATCTCGGCGGAATGGCGCGCGGTCTGCTCGGCCGCCGCAGCGAGCAGCAGCTCCGGCACGCGCGCGGCAAGGCGCTCAAGGACGCGGATCTGGTGATCATCGCCGGGTTCCCGTTCGACTTCCGCCTCGGCTACGGCCGCAGCATCGGACGCAAGGCGACGCTCGTCTCGGTGAACCTGAGCGCCACGGATCTCCGCAAGAACCGCCGCCCAGACGTGCCGGTGAAGATGCATCCGGGCGAGTTCATCGTGCAGCTCTCGCAAGGACTCGCGGGCAAGGGCGATTGGGCGGAGTGGTTCGGCACGCTCCAGGGGCGCGAGAACGCGCGCGACGAGGAGATCGCCCGACAGGGCCAGGAGCAGGATCGGCTGATCAACCCGATCCAGTTCTTCCTCCGGCTCGAGGAGAAACTGGCCGACGACGCGGTCCTGGTCGTCGACGGCGGCGACTTCGTGGCAACGGGCTCGTACATCGTCCGTCCGCGCGCGCCGCTGTCCTGGCTCGATCCGGGCGTCTTCGGCACGCTCGGCGTCGGCGGTGGCTTCGCGGTCGGCGCGGCGCTCTGCCGACCGAAGAGCGAGGTCTGGCTGCTCTATGGGGACGGCTCCTCCGCCTACAGCCTGTCCGAGTTCGACACCTTCGCCCGACACGGGCTCGCGCCGATCGCGGTGATCGGCAACGACGGCTCCTGGGCGCAGATCGCCCGTGAGCAGGTGGAGATGTTCGGGGACGACGTCGGCACGGTGCTCCGGCGGACCGACTACCAGAAGGTCGCGGAGGGTTACGGCGGAGAGGGCCTGCTGCTGGACGACCCCGCTCGAATCGACGAGACCCTCGACCGGGCAAAGGACCTTTCGCGCTCGGGCAGGCCGGTCTGCATCAACGTGCACATCGCCCGCAGCGAGTTCCGGAAGGGCTCGATCTCGGTCTAGCGCCGCAGCGCCGCCTCCACGAACGGAAGCCGGTCGTTTCCGAAGTACATGTCGTCGCCGATGAAGAACGTGGGCGCACCGAACGCCCCGCGCTCCACGGCCTCGTCCGTGTTCTTCCGGAGCCGGTCCTTGATCTCCTGCGACAGCATCCGCGCGAACGCCGCCTGGGGGTCCATCCCGGCCCCTCGCAGGAGGTCCGCCAGCACCTGTGGCTGTGAGATGTCCCGGCCCTCGGTGAAGCCGGCCCGGTAGACGGCATGCGAATACGCCGGAAGCTTTCCGAGCTCCTCCGCCACCAGCCCCAGCCGGTTCGCCTTGATCGAGTCGCTCGGGAAGTCCGGTGGCAGCACGAACGCCGGGAGCCCGTAGGCGCGGGTCCAGTCCCCCAGGTCCTTGAGCAGGTAGCGGGCCTTGTACATGTTCTGGGCGGGCGCGTGATTGCCGGTGGCCTTGAACACCGCCCCGAGCAGGAATGGGCGCCACCGCACCTCGGCGGACGTCCTCTGCGCAATCGCGTCGATCTGCGTGCACGCCAGCCAGGAATACGGGCTGCCGTAGTCGAAGAAGAACTCCAGCGTCTTGGCCATATGCGCGTATCTAGGCTGGAATGCCGCGGGCCGTCGACGTATCTCCCGCCCGTGCTTCCATCCCTTGTCGACCTGCTCCGCAGCGGCGCTCCCCGGTTCGGCCCCGGACTCGCTCAGGACGCCTGTGCTCGCGGGCTCGCCGTGACGAACCTCGATGGCTCGGTACGGCCGATTCCGGTCACCGCCACTCCCGTGATCCTCCCGAAGGACGAGATCCTCCGGCGCGCGACGGTCTCGACCCTGCTCTCCCGAGCGGCGCTCAAGATGGCCCGCCACATCCTCTCCGGCCCGGATCGGGAGATCCTGCTCTGCGCGCTGTCCCCGCTCGAACGTCGGCTCGCAGAAGAGACCTTCGCGCACGTGTCGATGCTGGCCACCACCCGCGTCGACTACTTCGTCGCCGGCACGCCGTTCGCACTCGAGGTGAACGCGACGATCCCCGCGATGCAGGGCTATTCGGACATCGCCGCCAACGCGTTCATCGAGCACGTAGGCCGCTACGCCGGTCTCGACGACCGTCGCATCGCCGACCTTCAGGGCCGCAATGGCTCCAATGCGCTCGCGCTCTACCGCGCGCTCCTCGAGAGCTACGCCGCCCAGCGCGGCGGGGCGACACCCAACCGCATCCTCCTGCTCTGCCGCCGGAACGACGCGCAGATCACGGAGCAGCGCTACCTCGCCGAACGCTTCACCGAGCTGGGCACGGAGGCCGAAGTCGTCCACCCCGACGAGCTCTCGGGAGAGGACGCGATCCAGGCGCGCGGGCGCTCGTGGGATCTGGTGTACCGCCACCTCTTCGCGCGCAGGCTCGAGGAGACCCCCAACCCCTTCGTCGAGAACTTCTTCGCCACGTTCTACAAGTGGCGCACGGTCCTGCTGAACCCGCCCTCCGCGCAGGTCGAGGTGAAGACCACGTTCGCGCTGCTCTCGCGGGCGCTGGTGGAGCCATCGCTCGCCCAGGCGGCGGGGCTGGAGAAGGACGAACTGCTCGCCATTGCCGATCTGGTGCCGTGGACGCGAAGCCTGCGCGCCGGCCCCGCGCTGGCGCCCGGCGGAGAGCACGTAGACGACCTGGTCGCCTATGTCGCGGTGCATCCGGAACGCTTCGTGATCAAGCGCGCCTGGGACTACGGCGGGAAGGCCGTCTTCGTGGGCCGGATGCTCGGGACGCCCCAGTTCGACGAGCGGGCGCGGGCGGCCTACGGAGAGGCACTGGACTGGAGCGCGCTGTGCGTCCGGGCCGCGCAGGATTCGACCGGCGGCGGCTTCGTCGTCCAGGAGTACGTGGAGTCGAAGCCGGAGCCCCACGTGCTGTGCACCACCGAGGGCGTGCACGACGCGGAGCTGTACGTGGACTTCTCTTCCTACGGCACCGTCGCGCCCGGGCGCATGCCCCAGTGGGGCGGCGTCTGCCGGGGCTCGGTGTCCCCCATCGTCAACATCGTGGGAGGTGGCGGCGTGCTCCCGCTGATCACCACCGAGGTCGCCGACCGCCTGCTCACCGCGTTCCGTGCCCAGCTCCCGCCGCGCTGATCAGCGCTTGTGTCGATGGAGCCTCTCGGTCCTCCGCCCCTGCGGCTCGCAAAGCCGGCGCTGGGTCGCGGTCCTCAGCTCGTGCTTCCCCAGGGCTCCGTCGCCGTCCGCGGCGTCCTCGGAGTCACGCCGCTCCGTGGCGGTCGGCTGTCCGGCCTTTCCCTTCCCGCGCAGCTGCGGCTTGCGCCCGGTGTGCCCGTGGACGGTCACCGCTTCCCGCCGGCGCGCCGGCGCCCCGTCTTAGGTGGCGGGAGAGGGACCCCGGCCCTCCGCGCCTTCGACAGCCCGATCGCGATCGCCTGCTGCGAGGAACGTGCGCCGTGCTTGCCCTCGCGCACGTGCTCCATCTCCTCGCGGACGAACTCACCCGCGGCCGTCGACGGCTGCTTGCCCTCGCGCAAATCCTCGCGGGCGCGCTCGATCGTCCTTTTCTCCGGCATGTCCTGGACCTCCTCCTTCAAGGTCCGGACGCCTGCCGGGTGGCGCAAGTCACCCTTCCGAAGGCTTCTTCGCCCCGAGCGCATCCTTCGTCGGCGGCATCCGCAAACGTTCGACGACGCGCCCGTTCAAGAGGTGCTCCTGGACGATCTCCTCGACGTCTTCCGGCGTGACCTTCTGGTACCAGACCCCCTCCGGGTACACGACCACGCTGCAGCCGTTCTCACACGTGTCGAGGCACCCCGCCGCGTTCGCGCGCATCTCCCGGGCCAGCCCCCGCTTCTTCAATGCGTCCTTGAACCGCGCCCGAACCTCCTCCCCGCCCTTCTGCGCGCATGAACCCCGGGGGTGGTCGTCGGCTCTCCGGTTGGTGCAGACGAAAACGTGCTTCTTGTACGGCGGCATCGCGCCTCCTGTTGGAATTTTGCGCACTACGAAAAACCGAAGCACCGGGCAAGAATTCGGCCTCGTGGAACAGCCCGATGCCCGGTTGATCAAGAAATCGAACGCACTATCAGCAAAGTGCCATTATGTTCGCCCGGTAACTGCCGCTATGACGCGACCTTGGATGTAGGGTCACTCGGCCGTCCGTTCCTTGCTGCGGGTGTGGGTTTGACACCTGCAAGGCCGCTCGGAAGCCGATATACCGGCCTCCGAGCCGAGTTGAACGGGCTGCAAACAACACACGCCGACCCCCTAAATATGGGGGATGACAAGGAAATTGACACAAGGGGTGGTGTCCTTACCCTCTTGACAGGCCCATGCTCCAAAGTTTAAAAACTCGCCCGTTCGTCGCAGGAGGGGGCACGAATCCCCGGGCATCGGCCGCCGCCGACTTCCCACTCAAACCACATCCTGGTCGGTCCACGCTCGAAGAAATCGGTCGAGTGTCGGACACTTTTTTCCCTCACTCCATGAGTGGGGGCAGCGGTTTTTTCACGTCTGTAACGCACTTGCAGTGAAGCCCGGAGGGGAACGCATGGAGAAGGATCTCGGATTGAAGGCCACCGGAACCGCAGCGAAGAAGGGCGCCGCGGCGAAGAAGGCGAAGCAGCTGGGGATGAAGGTCCCCCGCTACTTCACCACTCCCGGTGTCGACCCCGCCGACGAGCTGGCCTGGGAGTACCGCTCCGCCGGCATCAATGGCGAGGACGGCAAGGCGGTCTTCGAGCAGAAGAACATCGAGGTCCCCAAGACCTGGTCAATGCTGGCGACCAACGTCGTGGCCTCCAAGTACTTCCGCGGCACGCCGGGAACCCCCGAGCGCGAGACGTCCGTGCGCAAGCTGGTCGCCCGCGTGGTCGACACGATCACCCGCTGGGGTGAGCAGGGCAGCTACTTCGCCGCCGCCGAGGACCGCGCCTCGTTCCACGCCGAGCTGACCCACCTCCTCCTCCGCCAGAAGGCCGCCTTCAACTCGCCGGTGTGGTTCAACGTCGGCGTCGAAGAGCACCCGCAGTGTTCCGCCTGCTTCATCAACTCGGTGGACGACTCCATGGAGTCCATCCTCGGCCTGGCCAAGACCGAGGGCATGCTCTTCAAGTACGGCTCGGGCACCGGATCGAACCTCTCCTCGATCCGGTCCTCGAAGGAGCTCCTCGCCGGCGGCGGCACCGCGTCCGGTCCGGTCTCCTTCATGAAGGGCTTCGACGCGTTCGCAGGCGTGATCAAGAGCGGCGGCAAGACCCGCCGCGCGGCCAAGATGGTCATCCTCAACGCCGACCACCCGGACGTCCTCGAGTTCATCCGCTGCAAGGCCAGCGAGGAGAAGAAGGCCTGGGCGCTGATCGACGCCGGCTACGACGGCTCCTTCAACGGCGAGGCGTACGCGTCGATCTTCTTCCAGAACTCCAACAACTCGGTCCGCGTCACCGACGACTTCATGAAGGCGGTGGTCGAGGACAAGCCGTGGACCACGCGCGCGGTGCGCGACGGCCGCGAGATGGACACGATGAAGGCGCGCGAGCTCTTCCGGGAAATCGCCGACGCCGCCTGGTTCTGCGGTGACCCGGGCATGCAGTTCGACACCACGGTGAACAGCTGGCACACCTGCTCGAACACCGCCCGGATCAACGCGTCGAACCCGTGCTCCGAGTACATGTTCCTCGACGACTCGGCGTGCAACCTCGCGTCGCTGAACCTGATGCACTTCCGGACCATCGACGGCGACTTCGACGTCGAGTCCTTCAAGCACGCGGTGGACGTGGTCCTGCTCGCGCAGGAGATCCTCGTCGACTTCTCCAAGTACCCCAGCCAGAAGATCGCCGAGAACTCGTACGCGTACCGGCCGCTCGGCCTCGGCTACGCCAACCTCGGCGCGCTGCTGATGGCCTCCGGCCTGCCCTACGACTCCGACGAGGGCCGCAACTTCGCCGCGGCGATCACCGCGCTGATGCACGGCCGGGCCAACCTCCAGTCGTCGCGCATCTCCGAGAAGATGGGCGCGTTCGCCGGCTACGCGATCAACGAGCAGCCGATGCTCGGCGTCATGCGCAAGCACCGCAAGGCCGCCTACCAGGTCCCCGCCGACGGCGTGTACGGCCCGCTCCACACCGCCGCGCGCGAGGTCTGGGACGAAGTCGTCGCTTCGGGTGAGCAGCACGGCTTCCGCAACGCCCAGGTCACGGTGCTCGCCCCCACCGGAACCATCGGCTTCATGATGGACTGCGACACCACCGGCATCGAGCCGGACATCGCGCTCATCAAGTACAAGAAGCTGGTCGGCGGCGGCATGCTGAAGATCGTCAACCAGACCGTGCCGTTGGCGCTGACCAAGCTCGGCTACTCGCAGACCGAGAGGGACGCGATCATCGCGTACCTCGACAAGAACGAGACGATCGAGGGCGCGCCGTTCCTCAAGCCCGAGCACCTGCCGGTGTTCGACTGCGCCTTCAAGCCGGCGAAGGGCACCCGCTCCATCCACTGGATGGGCCACATCAGCATGATGGGCGCCACCCAGCCGTTCCTCTCCGGCGCCATCTCCAAGACGGTCAACATGCCGACCGACGCGACCGTCGAAGACATCGAGAAGGCCTACGTCGAGGCGTGGAAGCAGGGCCTCAAGGCGATTGCGGTGTACCGCGACGGCTGCAAGCGCAGCCAGCCGCTGAACACCAGCAAGACCCCCGAGTCGGCGAAGAAGGAGCTGGAGGTCAAGGTCGAGTACCGCAGCGACCGCCGCCGCCTCCCCGACGAGCGTCAGTCGATCACCCACAAGTTCTCGATCGGCGGCCACGAGGGCTACCTCACCGCCGGCCTGTACGAGGACGGGACGCCGGGCGAGCTGTTCGTGGTGATGGCGAAGGAAGGCTCAGTGGTGTCCGGCCTGATGGACAGCTTCGCGACCTCCGTCTCGCTGGCGCTGCAGTATGGCGTGCCCCTGAAGGTGCTGGTCGACAAGTTCAGCCACACCCGCTTCGAGCCGTCCGGCTTCACGGGCAACCCGCAGATCCCGATCGCCAAGTCGATCACCGACTACATCTTCCGCTGGATGGCGCTGAAGTTCCTGCCCAGCGAGGACGGCGCCGCGGCCCAGGTGGAGACCTTGCACGAGGAGAAGTCGGAGCCCGTGGTCGTTGCCGCGCCGAAGGCCGAGCCCCGCTCCAACAGCGCGCGGGACACGTTCTTGAATCAGGCAGACGCCCCGCCGTGCCACACCTGCGGCGCGATCATGGTGCGCAGCGGCGCCTGCTACAAGTGCAGCAACTGCGGCGCCACCTCGGGCTGCAGCTGAGTTGAAGGCGGAGGCGTCGTAGAAAGCGCCTCCGTACTGGGAGAGGGGAAACGGCTCCGGGGAAACCCGGGGCCGTTTTCGTTCTCGCGACAGCAGCGCTCAAACACGGTAGGACCCGCTCGTCGATGTCCCTTCAGGAACCCCGAACCGACTCGAATACCCGCCGCATCGTCATCGCCTACCTGCTGGCGACGGGCGCGTTCATGCTGTTGTCGGTGCCGCTGTCGTACGCGCACCCCGAGCTCGGGGCCTTCCGCAACTGGCAGACGGCGCTCTCCCCTCTCCTGCTGGTCGCGCTGCTATGGCGCGGCGACCTCGCCGCCCTCGGTCGAGTCGACGTCCCCCGCCGGCTGGTCCTCGCCTTCGGGGCATCGACGCTCGCCTGGTGTATCGGGCTCCAGCTCTCGCGCTACGGGTCTTTCGCCATCAACGGCGTCGACTTCAGCATCTTCGACTGGATGCTCTACAACACGAACCATCGGCAGTTCATGTACTCGCCGATCTACGCGGTGAACCACTTCGGGGTTCATCCTTCGTACGTGTTGCTGCCGCTGGTTCCGCTGCACCGCCTGTTCGAGACGCCACTGATGCTGGTGATGGTGACCGCGCTCTCCGTGTGGGCCGCGGTCATCCCGCTCTGGAAACTCACCCAGCGCCTGCTCGGCAACGGCGCCTGGCCTGTTCTGGTGTCGCTCGCGTACCTGACCTGCCCGTGGGTGGCGGTGCTGCTCGACGGTGGCTTCCGGCCCGAGGTGCTGTACCCCGTGTTCGGGCTCACCTTCGCCCTGGGCTGGGTGGAGAGGCGGGCGCGCCTGTGGATCCCGGCGGTGGTGCTGTTCCTGGCGATCAAGGAAGACGCGGCGTTCTACGTCACCGCGGTGGCCGCAGGCGTCCTGGTGTTCGAGCGATCCCGGTGGCGCGCCGGCCTCGGGCTTCTGGTGGGGAGCCTTTCGCTTCTGGCCCTCAACATCGGTGTCGTGCAACCGCTCGCGCTCGAAGGCTCGACGATGAGACAGCCCGGGTATCTCCACTTCTGGGGGCACCTCGGCGGGAGCCTGCCGGAGATCCTGGGCAGTATGGTTCGAGCGCCCCACCGCATCGCACTCGACGTGCTGCAGTCCGGCTGGTGGCGCATGCTCCTCCCGCTCCTCCTGCTCCCGTTCGCCTCACGGTTGCCCCTGATGGGGATGCTCCCGACCCTCTTCCTGCTGGGCTCCGCGTCGTACGGGATGATGCGCAACTTCAAGACCTACTACCCGGTCACCCTCGTCCCGTTCGTGCTTTGGGGACTGCTCGAGGCCTGGCGCAACGTCGAACGGCTGAAGCTCCGCGGACGGGTGCGGGACGCCGTATTTGTGGTGGCCGTGCTGACCTTCCCGCTGGTGGGCGGCGGGTACGCGAAGTCAGCGCCGCCGGATTTCGCGCTGCTCGCGCAGACTCGAGCACTGGGTGAGCGGTTGAGCTCGCACCAGGGCGCCGTCTGCACTCAGACGGCCCTGTTCCCCCACCTGCCCTATTCGCTCGATCTCCAGCCGCTTTTCGAAGAAGGCTGTCTCGACCGGCCGGGAGCGGTGGCGGTGGTGAACCTCTCGCTGAATCCGTACCCGCTCGGAACGGAGCGGCTCGAGGCGTTCGCCCGGTCCGCCCGTGCAGAGGCGTTCGGCGATGGCTTCCTCCTGCTCTACCCGAATGCGCCCGGCATCGAGGGACAGGCAGGACCGCTCACGCCGTAGCCGGGCCCTCCGCGCGCGCCGACTATCCGTTTCGGGACTCGAAGGCCCTACGGCTGCCGGATGGTCACCCGCCACGCGGTCTGTAGTCTCCCGCCTCTCGTTCGTGGAGGCAGGCATGAACCGTCGCAAGTTCGTCGTGCAACTCGGATCCGTCCTGATCGTGCTCCCCGCGAGCCGCGTGCTGGTCGGATGCGCCGCAGGCGAGGAATATGGAAACGTCGACGCGGGCACCGACGCCGGCAATTCACAGGCGCTGACCTTCACTTCAAGCGTGAGCAATGGCCACACCCACACCGTGCAGATTCAGAGCTCCGAGCTCACCTCGCCCCCGGCGGGAGGGTTCACCCGGGACACCTCGATCACTTCGGGACATCTGCACACTGTGGAGCTGACTGAAGCGGACCTGAGCTCGATCGAAGCCGGCAACACGGTGACGAAGACCACCAGCCTCGTGGGAGGTCATACCCACATGTTCACGTTCACGAAGTAGTCGTCCGCTCAGTACGCGTTCCGCGACAGGAACCCGCCGAACGCGGTGCGCAGCAGGATCTTCAGGTCCAGCAGGAGCGACCAGTTCTCGATGTAGTAGAGGTCGTACTCGATCCGCTGCTGGATCGAGGTCTGCCCGCGCAGCCCGTTGACCTGCGCCCAGCCGGTGATGCCCGCCTTCACCTTGTGCCGCAGGTGGTAGCGAGGGATCTGCTTCTTGAACTCCTCGATGAACACGGGCCGCTCCGGGCGAGGTCCGACGAGGCTCATGTCGCCCATCAGCACATTGAAGAACTGGGGCAGTTCGTCGATCGAGTACTTGCGCAGGAACGTGCCGATCGGCGTGCGGCGGGGGTCCTCCTTCGAGGCCATCATCGCCCCCGATACTTCGGCGTCGATGCGCATGGTGCGGAACTTGAGGATCTCGAAGGTGCTCCCGTCCATCCCCATCCGCTCCTGCCGGGAGAGGATGGGGCCGCGGCTGGTCAGCTTCACCAGCAGCGCCGTGACCAGCATGAACGGCCCGGTCAGCACGAGCGCCAGCAGCGCGAAGACGATGTCGAACGTGCGCTTCGCCACCAGGTTCCAGCCGTACAGCGGGCCGCCCTGGAGGTTGATGATCGGCAGCCCGCCGAACTCCTCGAGGCCACCGCACAGGGTGATGTACTGGAAGAGGTCCGGGACGAACTTCACGTCCACGGTGTGCTGCGCGAGCTCCTCCATCAGGCCCTTCACCAGCGGCTGATCCTCGAGCGGCACGGCGATGATCACCTGATCCACCGGACGCGCCTCGAGCACCTTCCCGAGCTCGTCGAACAGGCCCACCACCGGCACGTCCATCACCGCGGTCCCCAGCTTCTCCGGGTGACGGGTGAGCAAGCCGGTAACGCGGAAGCCGAGCTCGCGGTTGCTGTCGATCGTCTCGATGACCCGCTGCCCGACCTCTCCCGCGCCAATCACGAGGATCGACTTGAGGTTGTGTCCGCGGCGGCGCCACTCGTTGAGCGCTTCCCGGAAGACGACCCGCACGATCGAGATCAGCACGAACGCGTAGATCGCGAAGACGCCGAGGGTGAGTCGGGAGTAGCGGTCGCGGAAGAAGAAGTTGATCGCGACGAGGATCAGCAGCGCGAGGACGGTGGCCTTGAAGACCTCGAAGACCTCGCTGATGTGCGTGCGGACCCGGTTGGTCAGATACAGCCGCGCCTGGTGGAAGGTCAGCGGGAAGACCAGCAGCACCATCGCCAGGGTGACGAGGGTGTCGCCCGTGGGGGGAATCGTCTCGGGGGTCCACGGACCGTGGAAGCGGGTGACGTATGCGAGCGCGAATGCGATGCCCAGGACGAGCACATCCGTCGCGACCTTCATCGACGTCCAGAAGCGCTGAAACCGGGTGAACATGAGACCTCGCGGCGACGTGCAATTGTCGCGCCCGATTGGTGCAAGTTGCCTACATCGCACGACAAAACGGACGATCGGGATTTAACACGGAAACTCGCGTCAATACAGGAACTTGCACCCGCTCAGCGCAGCGCTTCGCGCGAGCGCCCGGCCGGATCACCCGCCGATCTGAGCTGCCCCGCCCCGATCCGCGACATCGGAGTCGCGATGCCCTGCACTGTTGCGGGTCCATCGAGCAGCGTCTCGACCTGCGCCAGGAACGCGCGCTGGAACGCGGGCTTGCTGAACCTCGCGGCGTTCACCCGGGCCGTCTGGGGATCGAACCGCGCCTCGAAGGCGTCGAAGCGACCGAGCGCTGCCACCAGGGACTCGACCGTCTGCGAGTCGAAGAGGATGCCCGTTTCCGGCGTGACCGTCTCCAGCGCGCCGCCCCGGGCCAGCGCGATCACCGGGCGCCCCGTGGCTTGCGCTTCGAGCGGGGTGATTCCGAAGTCCTCCTCGCCCGGGAAGATCAGGGCGCGCGCGTTCCGGTAGAGCTCGGGCAGCTCGGCGTCCGGCACCTGTCCCAGCCACCGCACGTTCGGGGGCAGCTCCCGCGCCAGCCTCGCGGCCTCCTGCCCCCCGCCGGCGATCCACAGCGGAAGCCCCGTCCTCCGGAACGCCTCGAGCGCGAGGTCGATCCGCTTGTACGGCGCCAGCGCTCCGACCCACAGGAAGTAGCCGCCGGCTCCCCCACCCTGTTGCGACACGCCGACGAAGCGCTCGAGCTCCACCGGAGGATGAACCACCTCCGCGTGGCGCCCATACAGCCGCGCGACCTTCCGCGCGATGTGGTGGCTGTTGGCGACGAAGCGGTGCACGCTGCGCGCGCTGCGGCGATCCCACGCCCTCAGCGCCGGCCTCAGCGCCCGGGCCGCGACCCGGACGCTCGGAGACGCCTTCCCGGGACCGAAGTAGTCGTCGAAGAGATCCCACATGTACCGCATGGGCGCGTGCACGTAGCTCAGGTGCAGAGCGCCCTCCGGGACGCGCACGCCCTTGGCGACACAGTGGCTCGACGAGAGGACCAGGTCGTAGCCAGAGAGGTCGAAGCGCTCGATCGCGGCGGGGAACAGCGGCAGGAAGTGCCGGTGCCGCTCCAGCGCGCCGGGGAGCTCCTGGACGAACGAGGTGTGGATCCGGTGCTGCTCGATCACCGGCGAGACGGTGCCCGGCTTGTGGAGCAGCGTGAACACGTCCGCGTCGGGGAACAGCTCGCAGATCGCCTCGAGCACCTTCTCGCCGCCGCGATTCGAGATGAGCCAGTCATGGACGAGGGCGACCCGCATCGGCTGCCTTGTACCACCCGTGCCTCGATCGCGCGCGGCTGTGATACGTCCGGCGGCGTGCCGAGCGTGCTCCTCGATCTGCGGATGGTCCACGGTCCCCTGCATGGGATCGCCCGCTATGCGCTCGAGCTGGCGCGTCGGCTTCCGCACCTCGCGCCCGACTGGCAGTTCCGCGCGCTCGTCCCTCCCGGCGGACTCCCGGACGAGCTCGGCCCGTTGCGCCCCGACCTGCCGCAGCTCCGTGCCCGGGCCAGGTTCCTCTCGCCCCTCGAGCAGCCGGACCTCGCCGCCACCCTGCTGCGCGCGCGCGTCGACCTGTTCCACGCGACCTCGTTCTCGCTGCCTGCGCTTTGGCCGGGACCGCTCGTAGCGACGCTCCACGACGCAAACCACCTCGCGCTGCCCGGCAACTACGGCCCGGCCCAGGTCGCGTACTACCGGGCCGTCGTCGGCCCCAGGGCGAAGACGGCGCGCGCCCTGATCACCATCTCCGGGTTCTCACGCGCGGAGCTCGCGAAACACCTGGGCCTGAGCCCGTACAGGCTCCAGGTCATCCCGCAGGGCGTGGATGAGCGCTTCGCCCCCCAGCCCCGCTCGGACGTCGCCGCCTTCCGCGAGCGCCTGCGACTCCCGCCCCGGTTCCTGCTGGCGATGGGAAGCGCCAAGCCGCACAAGAATCTGAAGCTGCTCGCGCAGATCGCCGACGAGCTGCCCCTGCCCCTCGTGCTGCTTGCCGGTCGTGGCACGGGACAGGCGCTGGGGTTCCCGAGCTCGACGATCGACCTCGGCGAGCTCCCCGAGTCCGACCTCCCACTCCTCTACGCCGCCGCCGAGGCGCTCCTCTTCCCGTCGATCTACGAGGGCTTCGGTCTCCCGCCGCTGGAGGCGATGGCCTCCGGATGCCCGGTGATCGCCGCGCGCGGCTCCTCCCTCACCGAGGTCTGTGGAGAGGCCGCCCTCCTGCTCGATCCGCACTCCGAAGTGCAGTGGCGCGACGAGATCTCCCGGCTCTGCCGCGAGTCACAGCTTCGCCGCGAGCTCGCCGAGAAGGGGCGCGAGCGCGCCGCCCGGTTCACCTGGGACGACTGCGCGCGAAGGACCCTCGCCGTGTACCAGCGCGTACTGGCTCAAGCCCGCCGGTAGGCGCCGAGTCCCAGCATCAGTGGCAGGGCCATCGAGAACGGGGCGTGGAAGAGCGGGTCGTGCACCCCGGACAGCAGCACGAAGAAAGCCAGAGCGCCCAGCGATGCGATGCCCTCGGGCCGGGTCGCGTCCAGCTTCCGTACGAGCCAGGCGAGCAGGAACAGGAACAGCAACGCCCCGGGCACTCCGACCTGCGCGGCCATGCTGAGGAGTTGATTGTGCGCCATGCCCGGATGACTCCGGACGTGGTCCGACGCCTGCTCCGGAGCCCAGTCGCGAACCTTGAACCTCCCGGCGCCAACGCCGCTCAGGGGATGCGCCCGGACCACCGAGACGCCGGCTTTCAGGAGGCTCGTGCGATCGCCGTTCCCGTCCGATTCGAAGCTCGACAGGAAGCGCGCGCGCAGGGGCCCCTGGGACGCGACCGCCGCCGCCCCCAGGACGACCAGGACACTCCCGAGGACCAGGGCCTGCCGACGCCGTCGGCTCGCGAGCACGAGCACGAGCAGCGACGCGCCGGCCAGCGCGGCACTCGCAGCGCGTGCGAACGGAAACATCAGGATGGCGCCCATTCCGAGCGCCGCGGCAGTCAAGAGCCGCGCGCGCGTCCGGCCCGTCGAACGAAGCGCGAACGCCAGCAGCCCGACGACCGCCAATCCACCGACGTGGGCGAACTTGAGCCGATGGAACAGGAGCCCGCCGGCCATGAAGCGTCCCTCCGCGCCCGGCACCGCCTCGTACACCCGGTCGAAGGGGATCTTCGTGAAGGCGAGCGCGCGCATCGCGTCCGACGAGGGCCAGACTCCGAAGTGCTGCAACCCCGCGACAGCGCACGAGACGAGGAACACCCCCGCGCCCACGGCGAGCACCCGGGACGTTCGCGCCCCGCCAATCG
>JBAWAM010000626.1:0-4027 GCA_049589315.1 Myxococcaceae bacterium | reverse complement strand
CGCCCGCGCAGCCGCAGGTGTTGGCGGCGCCGTCACCGCCGCACGACTCCGGGGCCGCGCACGTGCCGCAGCTCGCGATGGTGCGCTGCGTTCCGCACGAATCGGTCACGGTGATTGAACCGCACGTCGCGCCGGCCGCGCTGCAGAGCTCGGCGTTCGTTTCGGCGCTGCCGCACGGCTCCGGCGGCTTGTTCTCGTTCTCGATGCACCCGGCAACGAAGGCCAGGCAGGTGGCCAGCACTCCAGCAACGATCCAGCGACTCATCGACTCACCTCGGCGCATGACTTCCCCGCCGGGGGAAGTATCCGCGGCTGGACATATGTGGGGTGAGGTCGCAGGTCAATCCATGCTCATGACCGCGTGCACTTCCGTCGTGGTGTACGCGGAGAGGCCGCTCTCCATGAACACCTCGAGAATCGCGTGGGGGGTCGGCGCATCGAGCACGAGGTAGTTCACGTGCCCGGGCGGATCCGCCCATCGGCCGATCGTCTGGATCTCCCGCTCCTTCAGCAGCTCATCGAGCCTCTGGAGGCAGGGGATCACGTCTTCGTTCCCGGGTCGGCCCGGGCAGGACTCCGGCGTGTGCTTCGCGATGACCATGTGCAACATGGCGAAGTCTTCTAATCCAGGCGCGCGGGCACCGGCGAGAGGGCAACATGGCGGCCAGATTCTTGACCCGCCGCGTCATGTCGTTCAATCCGTCACGCGACAAAGGGCACTGATCCGGAGATCAGGCCCCCTCCCCTTCCTCCAATTCCTCGGGGATTGATCGCCCCCCTCGAGGTGAGCACGTGTCGGAAAATGTAAGCCTTCTCAAACCACACCCGCCCCAGCCGCCGGATTCGGCGCTGGGCGCCCTGATTCGTCTGACCGACGCTGTGGGCCGCGCCGTGGCCCTTCCGGACATCCTGGAGCAGGCGCTGGATCTGCTCGAACACACGCTCTACCCGGATCGCGCTGCGGTCCTGCTCTTCGACTCGGAAGGAAAGATGCGCTTCCGGGCCTGGCGCAACCTCTCTCAACAGTTCCGGGACGCGGCCGAGCGCAGTTGCCGCTTCACCCCGAAGGACGCGCCGCCGACGCCCTTCATCGTCCCCGACGCCCGCAACGACAAACGGTACGGTCGCATCTCGAAGCTCTTCGAAGAGGAGGGAATCCGCACGTTCGCGTTCCTCCCGCTCGCTTCGGGAGATCGGCTGCTCGGGCTGGTGATGTTGTGCTACCGGGCGAGCCACACGTTCTCGTCGCGCGAGATCGAGCTGGCCCGCGCGATGGCAGGCCAGGTGGGGTTCGCGCTGGAGCGCAAGCAGACCGAGGATCGGCTCAGGACACTCTCCCGGGAGCTCGAAGAAGCCGTGCGCGTTCGGGACGAGTTCCTTGCGGTCGCCTCCCACGAGCTCAAGACGCCGTTGACCAGCCTCCAGCTCCACCTCGACCAGGCGCGAAGAAAGAGCCTGGCCGGGCTGGACGGCAAGTGCCTCGATCGCATCGAGATCGCGGGGCGTCAGGTCCGGCGCCTCTCCCGCCTCGTCGAAGATCTCCTGGACTTCTCGCGGATCTCCGCCGGTCAGCTCCGGCTCGATTGCGAGCCCTTCGAGCTCCGCGCGCTGACAGAGGACGTCCTGCGCAGGCTGGACCCGGAGCTCGCCCGGGGAGGCTGTGGACGATCGTTCACCTGCGTCGGGGATACCCGGGGCGCGTGGGACCGGATGCGGCTCGACCAGGTGCTGACGAACCTGCTCACCAACGCGCTGAAGTACGGCGAAGGGCATCCGGTCCACGTCTCACTCGAGGGGGGCGAGTCGCACGTCCGGCTCTCCGTGCGCGACGAGGGCATGGGCATCGCCCCGGAGGACATCCAGCGCGTGTTCCAGCGCTTCGAGCGCATCGTCTCTTCGCGGCACATCGGCGGGTTCGGCCTGGGCCTGTGGATCGTCCGGCAGATTGTCGAAGAGCACCGTGGGACGATTCGGGTGGAGAGCGCACCAGGTGAGGGGTCGACCTTCATCATCGACCTTCCACGCGGACTGCCCGTGTGATCGCGGGCGGAGTAGAGTCCGCCTTCATGAACGCCCACATCCGTTCGGCCCTCCTGATGGCCACGCTCGTCCTCGTCGGATGCGGCGGCTGGAAGCGCACCGGCTCGTCCGCCTCGGCAAAGATCGGTGAGGCCCCCGTCTCGACCGTCGAGCTCACGATCAACAACATCACCCAGCAGCAGGCGCTGGAGTTCACCCGGCAGCTCGACGACTACGGCGATCTCGAGAAGATCCAGCTCAAGAGCTGGGCCAACAACACCGCCGTCTACGAAGTCGACGTGGACGGCTGCGAGTGTGACCTCCCCGCGATGATCGCGGAGATTCCTAATCCCGGCTTCAAGTACCAGGGCCGCACCACGAAGATGCGCTTCGCCGCATTCGACAACGTGCCGCCGAAGGTCGAGTTCGTCAGTCACAAGAATGGCGTGGTGGTGAAGGAGAAGTCGCTGCAGCTCGAGGTCGAGGTTCCGGACGACGACGTGGTCGAGGTCACCATCGCCGGGCAGAAGGCGGAGCGGGACGGCACGCGCTATCGCGCGACGGTGGCGCTGAAGGACGGGTCCAACGACATCGTCGCGGTGGCGAAGGACACCACCGGCAACGAGGGCAAGGCGACGCTGCGGGTGGGGCTCGACAGCACCCCGCCCGAGGTCACCGGCACCGTCACCGTGATCATCGAAGGCAAGGTCGATCCGGGATCGAAGGTTTACGTGGACGGCGTGGAGGTCCCGACCGACTCCGCCGGCTACTACGAGGCGAAGGTGAAGGTGAAGAAGGGCCAACGCGAGGTGCAGATCGTCGCCGTGGATCAGTACGGCAACCGCACCGAGACGATGAGATCGATCGGCCAGTAGCGCCGACTACGGCGCGGGTACCTCGGCCCACCGGAAGGTGAGGACGCCGGCGGTGCCCGCGTCATCGTAGTAGCTCAGCAGCTCCAGCTTGAAGTAGCGCCCCTCTCCGGATTGGACCACGTACACCACCGGGTTCGGCGCGAGCTTGTGCTTGAGGAGATCGTAGACGTACCAACCGTCGCCCTCGAGGAACACCGAGTCCACGTCGCCGTTGCCGTCGCTCCCGTCCGGGCGATCCAGCAGGTACTCCTGCTGCGGCGCTGCGCTGACCTCGTCGAAGTTCGCCTTCTCGAGCTTCACCACACCCACCGCACCGGGCCCGCTCACGCCGGAGTTGGTGATGATCTTGAAGCGCTGGAAGGCGAGATCCCACGCCTGGGTGGAGAGCGCTTCGTCCACGCCCAGCTCCGCGCGGCCGTCGAGGTCGAAGTACGTCCACCCCTCCTTCGAGCTCGCGTCGACCTTCGTCTTCCACACGCCGCCGCCGACATCCTCGTGGGAGACCCGGTTGCTCCCGGGCTGTTCGCCGTCGAAGGGGAAGTCGTCGCGCAGATCCGGCGCGCATCCGGCGGAGCCGAGGAGCAGCCAGGCGGTCATCCAGGAGTGGCGAGCGCGCATCACAGCTCCACCGAGAGGCCGCCGTACACCTGTCGCGGCGGAAGAGGAAGGTACAGGGGATCGCCCGCGTCGAGGGCGTTCTTGATCCCGACGAAGGCTTCGACATAGGTGAAGAACCGCCTGGACAGGCGTGCGTCGACGTCGGTGTACCCGGCGACCCGGATGGCATCCAGCGTGCCGTTGCCGTCGAGGTCCGGATAGAACCAGCGCGGCCCGTTCCAGGCAGCGCGCACCGAAGCTTCGAGCCCCAGAGGACGAATGCGCCCGGAGAGTCGGCCGGTGATCCGGTGCATGGCCCGGCCTTCGAGGAGTCGGTTCGCGTCGAGATCGATCGCGTGGGTCAGCCCGTAGCCGAGGTCGAGCCACATCCCGCCCCAGACCCGGATGCGCGCGTTGAGCTCGCCGCCTTCGGTGCGGGCACGTCCGATGTTGGCGTAGCCGAAGCGCAGAGGTGACTCCGGCGTCTGCTCTGCCAGCGTGGCGATGGTGATCAGCTCGCGAAGCTCGGTGCGGAA
>JBAWAM010000625.1:0-2395 GCA_049589315.1 Myxococcaceae bacterium | reverse complement strand
AGCCGGAGGTGCACGAGCGCGAGGGCCGGGCGCTGCTTCGCGCCGGCAAGCGCGACGAGGCCATGGCCGCGTTCGAGCGTTCGCTCCAGCTCCGCCCGCAGAACCCACAGCTCCGCGAAGCGCTCCGCGCGATGCCGGGACAGAGCGGCGTGCCGGGCCTGGAGTACGCGCTCGACGCATCGAAGCTGGTGAAGGAGGCCGACGCGTTGACCGGCGAGGATGCCGTTTACCTCGTGGACTACGGGTACACGCGCGTCCAGGCCAGCGGGCTCTCGGCGAAGTTCCGGCAGCTCGCGGTGAAGGTCTACTCACAGCGCGGGGTGGAGACGTTCCGGCAGTTCCCCATCTCCTACTCGCCGAACCGTCAGGAGGTGCAGGTCGTCAAGGTGCGGATCACCCAGCCCGACGGCTCGGTGGTCGAGAGCTATGGCGAGACGGAGCGGAACCTCAACGAGCCGTGGAGCGGCATGTACTACGACGCCCGCTCGCGCGTGCTCTCGTTCCCCGCGCTGGCCGTGGGCGACGTCCTGGAGATCCAGTACCGCCTCGAAGACACCGCGCGGGAGAACCTGCTCTCCGACTACTGGGGCGACGTCGAGTACGTGCAGACCACCGCGCCGAAGATCCGTTTCCAGTACCTGATCGACATGCCGGCGTCCCGCCCGCTCTACTGGAACAAGTCGCAGCTCCCCGAGAGCGTGACCGCGGCCACGACCGAGCTCGCCGAGGGTCGCGTGCTGTACCGCTGGGATTCACGGAACGTGAGCAAGGTGGTTCCCGAGCCGTCGATGCCGGGCTGGGCCGAGGTCGCCACCACGCTGCACGTCTCCACCTACAAGTCCTGGGAGGACGTGGGCCGGTACTACTGGGGCCTGGTCCGCGACCAGCTTCGTCCCAACGACGAGCTCCGCCGCAGCGTGGACGACGCGCTCGTCGGCGTGAACCGCAAGGACGAGCTCGCCGTCGTGCGCGCCATCTACAACTTCGTGGTGACGAATACGCGCTACGTGGCGCTGGAGTTCGGCATCCACGGTTACAAGCCGTATCGGGTGGACCGGGTGCTCGCTCGGCGCTTCGGCGATTGCAAGGACAAGGCGTCGCTGATCCACGCGATGCTGAACGTCGCCGGCGTGGACAGCCGCCTCGTGCTGTTGCGCATGCGCAACCTCGGTCAGCTCTCCGAAGAGCCCGCATCCCTGGCCGCGTTCAACCACGCGATCCTGTACGTCCCGAAGTTCGACCTGTACCTCGACGGAACCGCCGCGTTCCACGGCGCGAGCGAGCTGCCGACCGCCGACCGCGCGGCCAACGTCCTGCGGGTCGAGCCGGACGGGAAGAGCACCTATCTGACCACGCCCGAGGCGAAGCCCGAGGACAACGCCACCGTCCAGACGATGCAGGTGAAGCTGAACCCGAACGGAGCCGCCGAGGTCGCCGGCACCAGCAAGGTCAGCGGCGTCCAGGCGCCGGAGTATCGCCGCTCGTACGAGGCCGCGGCGACCCGCAAGTCGCGGTTCGAGCAGGCCTGGGCGGGCGTGTTCCCCGGCCTGTCCGTGTCGAAGCTCGCGTTCGGGGGGCTGAAGCTCGATGACGCGGTGAAGCTCGAGTACGGCATGTCGGTGCCGCGCTACGCCGAGGTGCTGTCGTCAGGCCTGCGCTTCTTCGCCTTCGGCAGCGGCCGCAGCTACACCCAGGTCTTCGCCCCGCTCGCCGAGCGCCGCCACGACCTGGTGATGTCGAACCCGTGGGTGAGCCGATTGTCGGTGCGGTACACCCTGCCGGCGGGACACACCGTCGGGAACCTCCCGTCGGGCGTCGACGACGACACCCCGTTCGGGCGACTCACTCTCGCCTGCCGCGCCGAAGGAAGCAGCGAGGTCGTTTGCGACAGCGAGGTGACCCTCAAGGTCGCCCGGGTGAAGGCAGCGGACTACCCCGCGTTCCGCGCGTTCCTCGGACGCGTCGACCAGGCGTTCGCGCGGAAGCTCGTCGTGGCGAAGTCCCCCCAGGTGAGTGCCGAACGCCCAGCCACGAAGTGATACTTCTGTGTGCGTTTGATGCTCAATTCCGGGACGCCTGCGCCCGCTTGCGGGGATCGTGCTCTGGCCTGACGTAGTTGATCTCCCACGGGCCCACGCTGGTCAGCTGGACGATCGTCTCGCCTTCCGCGATGGCGTAGTGGACCATCCTCCGAGGCATGGACGTATACGTGCCAGCGGGAAGCACCTCAGCCGCCTGCCTGTTCACGACGTCCCCCGTCTCCCAGGCGGAAGGTGCCCTTCAGCACCGTCACCCGTTCGATGTTGGGGTGCCAGTGCGGGTCAAAGACCCCGGGCTTCGCGGGATCCCCCTCGAGCACCGCGATCTGTGCACCTGGTTCGAGGGAGTTGGGGCC
>JBAWAM010000624.1:0-2800 GCA_049589315.1 Myxococcaceae bacterium | reverse complement strand
CTCAGGAGGCGAACCTTTCGATGGAGCCCCTCATGCGCCTTGCGGAGCTGCGCCCCGCGATCGAGCTGGCCGAAGCGCGCATCGAGGCGAACCTCGGGCACATCGAACTTCCACAGCTCTGCGCCTCGTGGCTGAAGGTCGCCGCGGTGAGCGGTCCTCTCGGCAAAGGAGTGGCGGCCCGAGTGCAGCAGCTCCCTGCCGTCATGGCCGACAAGGGCGTGGCCCGGATGGCGAACCGGCTCAAGATAGGCTGAGCGAGTCCGATGCGAATTCTCCTTCCTCTCGTCGTCTGTGCGCTCTTCACGGGCGCGAGCACGGCCTGCAACGACTCGGCGAATGCCTCCACTGAGCTGAGCTACCGCGTCAGGGTGGGCGATACGCTGTCAGGCATCGCCTACTACTTCGAGGTGCCAGGCGGTTTCCAGAGGCTGGCTGCGCGCAATCGCCTCGCCGATCCGGACTACCTTCGACCTGAGATGACGATCATCATTCCGGTCGATCACCTCCTCGCACGAGGCGAGGATCCCTCCTCCCGAATCCCTGCCGTCGTGCGACACACCGCGCCGACAGAGACACCCTGCCCGGTGGAGGGGCCGCTTCGTATCGCCAGGGTTCCACTCGATGTGTTCTGCGACTGGAACACCGAGGATAGATGCGACGGTGTGATCGAGGGCGCCGATCCGAGAGCGGTGTGCACCGCCTTCGCCGGCGGCTACCTCTGCCAGTGGTCGTCCCACTCCGAGACGAGCTGGGAGCGAGCTCTGCCGAAGAAGGCGATGCTCCGTTCGACGGTGGCGGTTTCCCCGGAAGACGATGGGGAGCTCGAAGCCGTTTCCATCGATCTCGACGGAGATGGCGCCCGAGAAGTCGTCCTCAAGGAATACCTGGGAACCGCCAATGGCCTGGCGCTCTCCTCTTTTGCCGTCCGAATCCATGATGGGCGCACCAACAACTGGGCGAGGATCACGACTCAGGAGAAGCTCGCATTTGCCTCCACCGACGGGGCCCATTGTGAGCTTCGCGTGACCGACTTCGATTACGCGAGGGATCTCGAGAGCGGAGCGCGTCACGGATACCTGATTGACTACCGCCATCAGTGGAATGGCGTGGACCTGGTACCGCTGAACGGCGCCAGTTTCGAACGGATCGATGCGACGCTCCCGGGGGAGTTTCGGCTTCAGACGCCGAGGACGCGCGTTTCAGCCGACACGGATCGCAAGGGCGTCATCCTGGAAGTGAAGCGCGAGGATCCGCTCGAGCTCCGGGTCCAACTTCCAGAGGGAACCGAGACGATTTCGCTCAACTGGGCCACCATTTCACTCCCGGGAATCCCAGCGGGGCTTCCCGGTGACTACACGCGGTCTCGAGGATTCGCCGAGTTCGTCGGACGTGGGTTCACGCTGGACGAATACGGCAACGTCTGGATGGAGTGACACGACGCCACGCCTGCGGCTCTCCTCGCAGGGTGCTGGCCTTCACCTCCTCTCTCAGTCCCTCGTGCACGTCGCGGCAGGTGTTGGTGAGCTGCATCGCGATCCCGAGATCGTACGCGTGCTGGCACGCCCGCGGGCTCGACACGCCGAGCACGATCACCGACCACGTAGTTCGGGCGCGCTGACGACTGACGCGCCAATCTGGTTCCGAAAAGCCGCGAGCACGCTTCTCCTTCAGAGAGGAGGCGATTCACGCGCCGCACTTCTCGGATCCGATTTGGCGCGCAACGCCCTTCAGGCGCACGCGGACAAAGTTCCGGACCACTTCCCTGCCACACCACCTGACACGAGCGTCCGTAGCTGGCGGATCGATCGGTTGCGGTGATTCGGCAAGCCTCGGCTACAGTCCGCACCCATGCAGCTCGATCGCCGGTCCTTCCTCCGCCTGTCCGCTCTCGGTTCTGCAGCGCTCGTGGTTCCACTGGGTGGCGCCGGTTGCGCCGGGCCGTCCGCCGTGGCGGTACGGCCGGGAAGCGCAGGCGAGCTGCTCTACTTCGACGCCGAAGGACGGTTGCTCGAGCTTCAGCCCGCGTCGCACCGGGTGCTGGTGCACCCCGTGTCGGGCGGTGCGCCCACCGTGCTTGGCGGGTTCGGCACCGGACCAGCGCAGCTCAACGGGCCGAGCTCGCTGGCGGTGGGACCGGACGGCCGGGTCTACGTGGCAGACCGGGGCAATGGTCGAATTCAGGTCTACGATCTCGATGGCCGGTACCACTCGTCGATCGGCGGACCCGACGTACTCAGCTATCCGTACGGCGTCTGCGTGGACGCGAACAACCAGCTCTGGGTGAGCGATCCCGGCCAGCATCGGCTGCAGCGGTTCTCGACCGACGGCGCCTGGCTCGGGAGCTGCGGTGAAGACGATTTGAATGGGCCGCTCGGGCTTGCGCTCGGGCCGGACGGGCGGGTGCACGCGGTCGAGGTGGGACGCGGAACGGTCGCGATCTTCTCACCGTCAGGGGCCTTCGTCGGCCGCTACGGCGGACGCGAGCTGGGGTTGATGTCTCCCCGCGCGATCGCAATCGACGCACAGGGCACATCCTTCGTGACCGACGCCACCGCAGGCGCCCTCTTCGTGTTCGACGCCGATGGTTCACTCCGCGAGCGGCTGAGCCTCACCCGCGACGGCGCTCCCGCATCGCCGGTTCATGTTGCGGTCGGCCCCGACGGAGCCGTCGAGGTCGCCACCCTTCCCGGCGCGCCGGTCTGAGCCATGTCGTCTGCCTCGGAGCTCACCCTCGAGCGCTTCGCCCCGCTTCAGGGGACAACGTTCGTGCTGCAGGGCCCTTCCGGACCTGTGCCGTTGG
>JBAWAM010000623.1:0-9757 GCA_049589315.1 Myxococcaceae bacterium | reverse complement strand
TCCACGGTGTCCGCTGCGGTCGGGGCGGCGCTCGGGGCTCGGGCGGCCTGCATGGACACGCGGACCGGGTGCTCGGCGGGGCTCTTCGCGCTCGCGACGGCGGCGCTCTATCACTCGGCGGGAGCAGGACCGGCGCTGGTCGTCGGTGCGGAGACCTTCTCGAAGGTGATTCCGCCCGAAAGCCGTGTCGCTGCCGTCTCCCTGGGTGACGGGGCCGCCGCGCTGGTGGTCGGTCGAAGCCCGGGGGCCGCATTGCAGTCGGTGTTCCTCGAGACGGACGGAACGCTGGGGCGGTTGATCACCACCGATGGCGCGCTCCCCCCGACCCCGGAGGAGATCGCCCGGGGTGGGTACGTCCTCTCCGGAATGCCCGACGATCTCGCCCGGGCGATTCCTGAGAAATACCTGGGTGCCATCGAACCGGCGCTGCGTCGGGCTCGGTTGCGGCCGGAAGAGATCGAGCTGTACGTGCCTCACCAGACGAACCGCGCGGTGATCGCCGACGTCGCTTCGAAGGCTGGCATTCCGCCCGAGCGCACCTGGAATCATGTGGAGCGCCACGCAAACGTGGGATCGGCGGGGTGGATGGTCGCATTTGCGGAGGCCCGGGCGGAGGGTCGGGTGAAGCCGGGCGGCAACGTGTTGCTGGCTGCGGTCGGCGGTGGGATGTCGTGGGCCGCGGGAATCCTCCGATGTTGATCCCGGCGCTGCTGCGAGGTCGCCCGGACGCGCCCGCGTTGATGTCCTCGGGCGGTGATGCGCTCGACTACGGCGCACTGGACGCCGTCACTTCTGCGCTGGCGGGGCGCCTTCGAGCGGAGGGCGCAGGACCGGGGGTTCCCATCGGCGTGGCCGCGGGGAAGCCGCTGGAGTTCCTGCTGGGAGCGCTCGCGATCTGGCGGACGGGCGCGGTGCTCGTCCCGCTCGATTCGCGAGGGGGCGCGAAGTGGGTCCAGCAGATCGCTTCGCGGGCCGGGGTGCTCGGCATCGTGAGCCGCGCCACGGCCTCCGGTGAGCTGGACTTCGCGCGTGCGGGGTACTCAGCTCCGGGGGAAGTGGACCGGCGTGCGGCGATGGTGCTCTTTACGTCCGGCTCGTCGGGCGCGCCGAAGGGCGTGGTTCTGTCGGAGGAGGGCATCGTCGCCAACGTCGCCGCGATTCTCTCCTACCTGCCGGTCGCAGAGTTTCCCCGGACCGCCATCACCCTCCCGCTGTCCTACAGCTATGCCCTGGTGGGCCAGGCGCTGACGACGCTGCACGCCGGCGGGACCGTGCTCCTGCTCGGCGACCTCGCTTTCCCGGCGCTTCAGGTCGAGGCCATGTGGAGGCTGCGGGCGTCCGGTTTCTCCTCGGTCCCTACGTCGTTCCGGCAGATCGTGCGCATCGTCGAGGAGCTCCCGGGAGACGCCCGACCTTCGCTCGGCTACCTCGCTTCGGCGGGCGGGATGCTCGACGCGGGGACTGCGGAGGCGATCCGTACTGCGTTCCCGGCCGCGCGCTTCTTCAACCAGTATGGACTGACCGAGGCCTCGCCGCGGGTCTGCGCCATCGAGGCCTCGGATCCGAAATTCGCCGCCGGCTCGGTCGGGCGTGCCCTGCCGGGGCTCGAGGTCATCTCAGATGCCGCGGGAGAGCTCCTCGTTCGTGGACCGTCGGTGATGCTCGGTTATCTCGGCGATGTGGAGGGCACTTCGCGCGTGCTCTCGTCGGACGGCTGGCTTCGCACCGGTGATGCCGGAATGGTGGACGCAGACGGCCATGTCTTCGTGTCTGGGCGGAACGATGGGGTGGTGAAGTGCGCGGGTGAGCGGGTCAGCGTCGAGGAGATCGCGGGACACCTCCGGACGGCGACAGGTGCGGAAGACGTCTGCGTGGTCGCCGTGGCGGATGCCCAGCTCGGCGCCAGGCTGGTCGCCTTCGTCGAAGGAGGCCCGGATCAGGTCGATGCGCTCCGTCGGATTGCGCGCGAGGAGCTTCCGCCCGCCAAACGGCCCGTGCGCATCCACGCGCTCGCGGCACTGCCACGGACCCACAACGGCAAGTTTGATCTCGGCGCCCTCAAGGCGCTTGCGGAGAACGGATGAGTACGATCGACACGCTTCGCGACATCGTCTCGCAGCACGTGGAGCCGCCTGCCGATCCGCAGGCGCCGCTGGAGCTGGACTCCTTCGCGCTGGTCGTGATCGCCGAAGCGCTGGAGGACCGCTTTGGCATCCGGGTCCGGCCCGCGGAGGTCGTCCCGGACAACTTCGGAACACTGGCGCGGCTCGCCGCGTGGGTCGAGGGCAAGCGCGCATGAGGATCTTCCGACCGGAACAGCTCGGGCGGGGCGTGCGCATCCTCTCCACGGGTTCGTATCTGCCCGCGCGTCGGGTCACGAACGAGCAGTTGGTCGCGGGGGGCGCGCCTTTGACCGCCGACGAGATCGTCCGGCTCTCGGGAATCCAGGCCCGACACTGGGCCGCCGAGGACGAGGCCACGAGCGATCTCGCCATCCATGCCTGCCGTCGTGCGCTCGAGCGCGCGCGCATGCCGCCGAGCGACGTCGACCGGCTGATCGTCGGCACCGTGTCGCCGGATCACATGAGCCCCTCGAGCGCATGCTTCGTCCAGAAGGCGCTCGGGCTCGGGCACGTGCCCAGCTTCGACCTGACCGCGTCGTGCAGCGGCTTTCTGTATGCGCTGGATGTCGGGGCGCGATCGGTGGCCACGGGTGATCGTGCGGTGCTCGCGGTGGCAGCCGACGTCCGCTCCCGGTTCCTGGACGCCAACGACCGCTCCACGTGTGCCTTGTTCGGGGATGGTGCCGGCGCGGCGATTCTTGCCGAAGGACCGCCAGGAAAGGGGCTGGTGGCGATCGGACTCCTCGCGGATGGAACGGGGGCTCACTCCGTGTACGTCCCAGCGGGTGGTTCGCGTGAGCCGGCGAGCGCCGCAACCGTCGCAGGTCGTCGACACGCGATCCGGATGGCGGAGGGGCCGCAGGTCTACCTCGCGGCCGTGGAGGGCATGGTCGAGACGGCGGAGACGCTGCTGAAGTCGCTCGGGATGACCTTCGCGGACGTCGATCTCGTGGTTCCGCATCAGCCGAACCGGCGCATCCTCGATCGTCTCGCGAAGATCGGTGGGATCCCGCTGGAGAAGATGGTCGTGAACGTCGACCGGATCGCCAATGTCTCCGGCGCGAGCTGCGCGATCGCCTTCGATGAGGTCATGTCGTCGGGGCGCGTTCAGCCCGGGATGAAGGTGCTGCTGGTGGCCGCTGGGGCCGGCTACACCGCTGGAGCAGCGCTGATCGTCACTTGACGGGCGCGTCGGCTTCCGGAGCGAGCGCTTCGAAGCCCACCGAGGCGCCCGCGTACACGTGAAGCGTCGGCGCGGGTTCGAAGTAGCGGGCTCCATTCGCATTGAGGCGCAAGCCGTCGCTGTAGCGGGCAGAGAACAGGTTCCGGACGCCGCCGAACGGCGACAATCGCCACTGGCCGAGCTGGATGGGCCAGGCAGCGCGTACGTCGACCACCGGGACCAGCGGCTCGCGCGTGTCATTCGCGTCGTCGGCAAAGCGGCCGCCAGCAGTGAGGGCCTCAACCTCGATGTGGCCACCGGAGGTGCGGGTCCATCTGAGCGCCGCAGAGGCGTTGTGCTGCGCAATGCCCGGCACCACGTTTCCGGCAAGCTCCACGCCCTCCGGGGCATAGGCCTGGAAACGCGCATCGATGAACGCGTACGACGCGCGAGCGGAGAAGTTGCCGGGAAGCCGCGCTGCGACCGCGGCTTCGGCGCCGAGATGCCTGCTGCGGGCGGCGTTGACGAACCGTGCGCGCCCGAGCGCGTCCTCCTGGCGCACGAGTCCATCCACGACGCGGACGCCGAACAGCGCGGCCTCCCACGTGAGCGGACCGGCTCGTCCACGCGCCCCGACTTCGATGCCGTCGGCACGTTGGGGCTCGAGGTCGGTGAGGAACCCGCCGTTCACCAGATCGGCGAGCTCCGTGGTCGTGGGGGTTTCGAACGATTGGGAGAGGGACGCGTAGACTGCAACCGCTGGCGAGGGGGCGTAGATCGCGCCGAACCTCCCGGTCGGCTGCGAGAAAACACGCGTGCCCGAGCCGTCACCGTCGGAGAGCAGGCGATCGCGAACCTGGTATTGGCTCAGGTCGAAGCGGCCTCCGAGCACCCACGTCAGGTGCGAGAACGTCGTCAGCTCCTCCTGGAGGTACACGGCGCCGGAGAGCACGCGCTCGGCCTGGTCGAGTGTGAGATCACCCACCGGGCGCCCTTCGAGGTTGGGCGCATTGGTCCGGTCATCGGACTGGAGCTGGCCTTCGAGCGCAGCGGTGAAGCGCCCGGTGGCGCTGCCAATCTCGTGGCGGTGGGTTGAACGGACTCCGGCACCGCCGGCGATCCGCTCGAATGCGACGACGGTGAAGGGAATCGCATTCTCGAAGGAACGACGCACGCCGAACGCGGTGAGCTCGAGCGCGTGACCCGGCTGGAGCGTGCGTCGCCAGATTGCGCCGAGGCGGCCATGGCGCACGGACTCGCCGGCATCGAACCGCAAGCTCGTCGCGGCAGCGGAGCGCGGGGACCCTTCGAACTCCTCGCGGGTGAGTCCGCCGGGATCCTCCGCGATCGGAGCATCCACGAAGGCGAAGGACAGGAAGAGCTCGCCCCCACCGAACTGCGCGTCCGCGTTGGCATTCACCGCAGTCTGCTCTGCGCGCGCGTGATCGCGATGGCCGTCGAGCCGAAGTCGCGACACCGAGACGGTGCCGCCGATGACCTCCGCTCTCGCAGCTCCGCTCGCAACCAACTTGACCAGACCGAAGGAGCCGCCCGTCCCACGTACGCTCGCCGTCGGCTGCGGTCCTGCTCGCGCAGAGTCGATGCGGATGACCCCGCCGGCAGCGTTCCCGTAGAGGGAGGCAGAGAGCCCCCGCAAGACCTCGACGCGCTCCGCAGTGGCGATGTCGATCGAGTCGACCTGGGCCTGCCCATCCGGAAGCGTCTCGGTGAACCCGTCGACGACGAGCGTGACACCCCGGATTCCGAAGGCGGATCGCGCGCCGAACCCGCGAATCGACAGGCGCAGGTCCTGTGCGTAGTTCTCGCCTCCGCGCGCGACGACGCCGGGGACTCCCGAGAGCGTCTCCTCCAGCCCGACTCCCGGTCGGCCGGCGAGAACCTCGGGCACCTCCACGATGCTGATCGCGGCGGGCGTTCGCGACAACGGAGTTGGGGTTCGCTCCGCGTGGACGACCGTTTCAGAGGTCGGTTCCTCCTCGGGGAGAACCCCGGCGTCCGGCCCCTCTGCGCGTGCAACGCCCGAGGCCGTGACCGCGAGGAGGAGCGCCCAGGGGCCGAAGCAGCGTCGTGAGGACATTCCTGGACGCTAACGGAGGCGCGCTGCGCGGTGGCCGGCGGGTTCGGAGCTGCGTCTGCGTCCGGACACGTGCGATTCACGGCTCCCCAGGCGAGCGATCGGGCCGCTTGCGTCGATGCTCGACGGCGCGGGCGCGACGTGAGACACGCCCGGCCTGACGAGGGTCAAGCAATGGATGCGGTCCCGGCTGCGGCAGGCGCGCGAGAGAAGCCCGAGATCGGGCTGCTCCGGCTGACCTGGCCGATCTTCTTCGAGCTCTTCCTGTTCATGCTGATGGGGACCGCGGACACGCTGATGCTCAGCGGTGTCTCCGACGATGCGGTGTCCGCGGTGGGCGCGATCACCCAGATCGTGATGATCTGCATCCTCATCACCGGCGTGGTCGGTCACGGTGCTGCAATCGTGGTCGCGCAGTACCTGGGTGCCCGACGGGACGAGGAGGCGTCGAAGATCGCCGCCCTGTCGATCACGATGTGCCTTGCGCTGGGCGTCCTGGTCAGCCTGGTCCTGCTGGTCTTCGGTGATTCGATCCTGCGCGCTCTGAATCTGCAGGGCGCTGTCCTGGCGCATGCCACGACCTACCTGCACATCGTCGGCGGTTTCATCTTCCTTCAGGCCCTGATCCACGTCCTGTCCAGCATCATCCGGACCTATGGGTTTACGAAGGAGTCGATGTTCGTCTCGATGGGGATGAACGTGCTGCACGTGCTCCTCAACTACGGATTCATCTTCGGGAACTTCGGCCTCCCGGAGCTGGGAGTCACGGGCGCGGCCATCTCGACCGTGCTGAGCAGGACCGCAGCGCTCATCGTGTTCGTCTGGATGTCGTATCGGGTGATGACGGTCCGGATGGCGCCGCGGTTCTTCGTGACGTTCACGAAGGAGTACTCCCGGAAGATCCTCAGCGTGGGCGTTCCCTCCGCCGTCGAGCAGCTCATCTACCAGTCCTGCCAGATGGTGTTCCTGTACTACGTCACCTTCCTCGGGAGCGTGGCGCTCGCCTCGCGTCAGTACGCCATGACGGTGTCGCAGTACATCTTCCTGTTCAGCCTCGCGGTGGGGATGGGGACCTCGATCCTGGTGGCTCGCCTGGTCGGGGCGGGAAGGCCGGAGGACGCCTATCGCCGGGCGATCGAGAGCTTGAAGTGGAGCATCGGGATCACCGTGCTGGTGGATGTCGGGGTGATCCTGCTGCGCGAGCGACTGGTCGGGCTGTTCACGCAGGAGCCGTCGATCGTCCTGCTCACGTCGCAGGTTCTCGTCCTGAGCCTCTTCCTCGAGAGCGGACGGTCATTCAACCTGGTGCTGGTGAACGGCCTTCGGGCGTCGGGCGATGCCAGGTTCCCGGTGATGATGGGCCTGCTCTCGATGGTCTGCATGAGCCTGCCGCTCGGGTTCCTGCTGGTGTTCCGGTTCAACATGGGACTGCCGGGCGTCTGGATTGCGATCGCTGCGGACGAGTGGACCCGGGGGATTGTCATGTGGCTGCGCTGGAGAAGCCGGGCGTGGCAGAAGCAGGCCCTCGTCACCGGGAGCGTTCCGGCCTAGACACCCGGACCCGACCTTCGAACCTTCCGGACCCTCCCTTTCGTTCCCACCTTGATCTCGCGGCCAGACGCTGACGTCGGCCGCGATTCGAACAAGGGGGACCCAGTGGCTCGTGTTCAAGAGAAGTTCCAGCGGCGCCTGGCGACACAGGCGAGGAGCAAGCGGGAGCGCTTCATCGACTGCATGCAGCAGGCGATCAAGTCGCAAGGGATCGACCACAATCCGCTCTCGCGTGACGACCTCGCGCAGATGATGGAGGGCTTCGTCTCGGTCATCAGCGAAGCGCTGCAGGGGCGATCCACCGAGGTGCGCACCTTCTACGTCGAGACGGTCGTACCGGGCCTGATCCGCAAGGGCATTCCGATGGACTCCCTCGTTCCGACGATCAAGGCGTGGACAGAGGGCGTGCAGGAGGTGCTTCGCGACGAGCTGAAGGAGGCGCCGGATCGCTCAGGTGCGATGCAGTGGATGTCCTCGTTCTTCAAGGACTACATGAGCGACGTGGAGCGCGCGACCCGGACGAAGGACGACCCTCCGAAGGGCCCGGCCTTCTTCGACTCGGTCGTCGCGGCCTCCTGCCTCTCGCCGCTCATCGCCGCCAGTGTGGTCAGCCGAGCCTGCGACATGAGCGGGATCCAGCCTCAACGCATGGCGCCGGAGCAACTCAGGGACGTGTTGCCCGCGCTCCGCAAGGGCATGAGCATCTTCCTCAGCAACCCGGAGATTGATCGCGCTCTGCGGCGGTTGGAAGCGCTCGCTCCCCGGATCATGGAGGACGCAGTCTCGCCTTGAGCAGGCTTCATGCGCGCTGGGCGCGCAGATCCGCGTCGGACTTCGCCGCGGTGACGCGCGTCCTCGCAGGGATGAGCTGGCCGACGTCGACCCGGGCGCCGGGTTCGACTACGACGTGAGATACCAGGATGGCGGCTGCGCCGATGTCCGCGCGGTCGCCGACCTGCACCTCCGGCCCGAGCGACGCGCGCGCCTTCACCACCGCGCGTTCGCCGATCACCACGCCGGGGGCGATGATCACCTCAGCCGCGACCAGCGACCGCGCGCCGACCCGGATCTCACCCAGGACGAGCTTTCCACCTTCGACCCAGTGACCGGAGAGGAACGAGCGCGCGCCGATCGTCGCGCCCGGGCCCACCTCGAGGAGCGACGGATCGAGCACGTCAACGTCCGAGGACATGTTCGCGGTGAACGCGACCCGGGCACCAAGGGCCCGAAGGGCCAGGAACCGGAGCACGTTCGAGGACATCACCACCCACTTCACTCCGGGTACGAACAGCACTCGCCGCAGGAGTGAGCGGAAGATCCACCCGAAGAAAACCCTCCCCTTCATCATGGGGTAGCGACCCGGGCGGAGGCGGGGCAGCAGCGCCGAGAGCAGGCCGACCTGGGCGATCAGCGCGAGCAGCCCCACCACGACCGCGGGCATGAAGGCAAAGGGCCACGGCAGCCAGCGCGTCAGGAGCGCGAACGCCTCCGCGCCCGCAATCAACGCGAGCCCATACAGAACGGTGGCGACCGTCAGATATATTGCGTCATAGAGGGCGAGTCCGGTCCCCATTCGTTCACTATAGAGGAGCGCGAAGGTTCATGACCCACGAAGATGTGATGGCTCGCCTGAAAGAGATTCTTCAATCGGATTTCCGCATCCCGGCGGAGAAGATCACGCCGGAGGCCACGTTCCGGGGGACCCTGGGACTCGATTCGCTCGATGCGGTGGATCTGATCTACCTGGTCGGGAAGCAGTTCGGGGTGAAGGCCGAAGTCGACGACTTCCGCGACCTCCACAGTGTGCAGAGCGTCGTGAACTTCGTGATCTCGGCGAAGGGCAAGGCGGCCTGAGGCCGTGACGATCAAATCGATGCAGGAGCTGCTCGCGGAGCACGACGCCCGCGAGCAGCGCGCAGACGAGGGGGGCGGGCGCGCCCGGCTCCTGCGCCACCCCCGGCTGGGGCGACTCGGCGCGCGGGAGCGGATCGCCGCGCTGGTTGACGAGGGCAGCTTCGTCGAGCTGGGTCGGCACGTGGTCCACCGGCACGGGGCCGACAGCGACGCGCTCGCCGCGAACCAGCACCCGGGAGACGGCCTGGTGTGCGGGTTCGGCGCGGTGAATGGCCGCACCGTCGCGGTGTACGCACATGACCCGACTGTGATGCGGGGCGGGCTGGGGCATGCGGCGTCGCTGAAGCTCTGCCGCCTGCTGGATCTGGCGGGCGAGCGCGGTCATCCGGTGGTCGCGCTGGTGGACTGTGACGGGGTCCGGGTCGACGAGGGGATCGACGCGATCGATGCCTATGGGGAGATCATCCGCCGCACAGTGCGGCTGAAGGGTCGCGTTCCGCAGCTCACCCTGGTGTGCGGGCTGTGCGTGGGCGCGGCGGCCTACACGGCCACGCTCACGGACTGTGTGGGCATGATCGCGGGCCAGAGCTACATGTTCATCACGGGCCCGAAGGTGACGCGGGTCGTGACGGGCGAGGAGGTCGAGCTCGCGGACCTGGGCGGCCCGGACGTTCACGCGAAGAAGACGGGCGCGGTTCATGCGGTGCTGGAGGACGAGCGGGCGGGGATCGAGTGGTTGAAGAAGCTCC
Source organism: Myxococcaceae bacterium (assembly GCA_049589315.1). Classification (GTDB taxonomy): domain Bacteria; phylum Myxococcota; class Myxococcia; order Myxococcales; family Myxococcaceae; genus JBAWAM01. Next base: position 223 of record JBAWAM010000623.1, on the reverse strand, counting down.
TCGGGTACGCAAGTGGCACCCACCCATCCGTCACCCCCAGCCTCTCCGCCCTCGATGGGGGAGGGGAGCTTGAAAACCTCATCCCGGTCGAGCCGCGGCGGGCCTATGACGTTCGCAAGGTGCTGAACGCGATCTTCGACGGGGGCTCGCTCCTCGAGCTGTCGCCGAAGTTCGGGGGGAGTCTGATCACGGCCTTCGCACGGCTGGGAGATCGTCCGGTCGC
>JBAWAM010000622.1:0-11236 GCA_049589315.1 Myxococcaceae bacterium | reverse complement strand
GGTCTTAGGCGTCTGTGAGTTCCGGCTCGTAGGCGGCGACGAACGGCGGCAAGTAGCCTACCGGCCCAATACGGATACCGTTGACGTGGATGAAACGCATGATCCGGTCCCCTGCCTTTCTTCAGGTGATCGTTGCCGCGCTTCAGATCGTGATCCAGATGAGGAAGAACAAAAGCCGGGGAAAGGAGGGCAAGAAGTAGCTCTCGCGGCCGGAGCCAAATGCTCCGCCGCTTCTTAGCCCTGAGCGAAGGGCGTTGTGGCTCTCACCACGGTGCAGAACATCGGCGCAATCTTGCAATCGATTCGAGTGTGTGGCGTGTAGGAGCGCATGGTCTTCCGATTCTTGAACTTGGCCGGCCTGCTCGCCGTTGGAGCCCTCGCGTGCAGCGGATCCGGCAGACAAGTGCGGCCGAGTGATTCGGACGCGGTTTGGATGGACTCGCTGGATGATAGATACCAGGCATTCAACAGGCCCCTGGTTCTTGCTTCCTGGAAAAAGGCCGTCGGTGAAGCCCCAGGTGACGTTGCCCAAGCAGAACAGGCGGAGAAGGACTTCTATCGAGATCAGGTCCTTCGATCCCGCCTTGTTCGGTTAGCTGCCGGCTCGGATGAGCTGGCCAGACGAGCGCGTGAATGGCTCCGTTTCATCGACCGGGATCGACTGGCCGATGACGACGAGGTTCGGCGCATCAACGACCAGATCGGGGAAATAGCAAACGAGCCCTTCGGACCCGAGAAGGCGGCTCTCGTGATGACGCTGCTGTATGGCAAGGACGTTGGCGTTCGACAGCCCGCCATCGAGGAAGTGGCGAAGCGGACAAGCCGCGTTTTGCCTCTGATGCAAGCGAGAGCCAAGCGACTGGATGTTGTCGCTCAACAGATTCGCGGCATCGACGGCTTGACGTTCATCGCGGGTCCCGATGCTCGACCTGCGCTCGAGCAGATATGTGAAAAGCAAATTCGAGACACCCAGCGCGACTGGGCGGGATTGATCGCACATGCCACGAAAAAACTCGGGCGTGCTCCAGGATTTGCGGACTATGGCCCCGAGGCGATTGCCTGGACCACAAAAGCGGGAGCGTTCTACCGACCGGAGGATCTTCCACGGCTCGCCGAAAAGGGTGTCGCGCAGCTAGGTTTTAACGTCCGCGAAATGAACATCAAAGTGCGAACCGACGTGACCGCTCCTGGTGGCGCGGCCTTCGACGTTTCAATTCCTGATGATGTTCGCTTCTTTCTGAATGCGCAGCCTGGGTTCGAGGGAGCCCGCGGGTATTTTCATGAGCTTGGTCACGCGATTCACATGAAGTTGGTTCAGGCGAAGCACCTGCCCGCCAAGACGCTGCCCCAAGATCGAGCCCTCAACGAGGGCATTGGTGAAATCTTCGGGCTGATTCCAAGACTTCCCGAGTTCGTCAAAGCCGAGTTTCCGAACCTCAGTGACTCCGACCGAGCGGAGTTTCACGCGAGCGTGCGAGCCTTTGATGCCTTCGCCGTCCGAGCCAACTGTCTCATGGCGAGGATAGAAGCGGAGCTGCATTCCGGATCCGATGTTTCCCAGCGATGGCCGGCGATCTATTCGGAGACATTCGGTACCAAGCCAGAGACAGGGCCAGCATTTCTGATCTTCCACGGGTCCTATCTTCGGACACCGCTCTACACATACAGCTATGTCCAGCTCAACGCCGTCCGAGACCGGTTCTTACAGTCCTTGGACCGTCATCCCTTGCTCTCACCGGAAGCGGGAGCAGTGTTGCGCAAGCAGCTTCTCGAACCGGGGAACGCGCTGACTTTGAACGGGTACCTTTCTGGGCAAGTAGCTCGGTAGTAGCTCGCGGGGTGATGGACGATGATGACGGCTGGGACCGACTGGACACGATGCCCCCCGGTTTCGACACCTGGCGCTCAAAGGCGTGTCGATTGATTGTGCGCAGCACGATCCCATTGCCCAGCACTGTTGCGACAGCCTCGTCCATCAACCCGTACGCAGGTACCACGAGAGGGTCATCGGTTTCGGCGAAGCGGCTCGCCAGGCGCGCAAGCACGAAAAACATGTGTGAGTCTCTTCCCCTCGACGCGCGACTCGGAGGCGTTGGTCGGTGAAGCGACGCGAGCGCCCGGTTGAGTGAGAGCCGCGGTCGGCTTCGCGGCCACCTCGTGTCGTGGCGCACACGAAGTGACGGCCGCAAGGGTGAGCAGGGCAAGAGAGCGATGCAGAGGGCGCATGCACCCGGACCCTGGCGCGGCCTGGATTCGAAGTAGAACGCACCGTGATGATCGGCGCGCGCGGTGCATTGACGTCCGCACCCGTTCCCGTTAGTGCCCTCGTCGTTTCGCACCGTCGCGGAGCGACATTGCCATGACCACTTCCCGCATCGACGCCGACGTCGCCATCATCGGCGCAGGGCCCGCTGGAATCGCCACCGCGCTTCACCTGGGCCAGCTCGGCGTGAAGAACGTCGTCCTGCTGGACCGCCACGACTTCCCCCGGGACAAGACCTGCGGGAGCGGCCTGTCGCCCAAAGGGATCGGCGTCCTGAAGGCGCTCGGCGTGTGGGAGCAGGTGCAGTCGAAGGCCTATCCAATCAACGGGCTCAGGCTCGTGACGCCGGGCGGTCGCGAAGCCTTCGTCTCTGGAGGAGACTCCGCGGCCGCGGTGGTCTGCCATCGACGGATCCTGGACCACTTGTTGTTGCAGCGGGCGCAGTCGCTCGGCGCGCAGTTCATCCCGCACTTCCACGCGCAGGAGTTGTTGAAGGACGGCGAGCGCGTGGTGGGCGTCGCCGCGGCGGATGGTCGCTCCGTTCGCGCGAAGGTGACGGTGGTCGCGGACGGCGCGCACTCGCGCTTCACGCTGGAGGAGCGGGGGCCGAAGGCGCTCTACCAGGCGATCATGGGCTGGTGGGACGACGTGCCGTTCACCCCGAACCACGTGGAGCTCGTCTTCGACAAGAGCGTGGCCCCGATGTACGGCTGGCTCTTCCCGGAGGGCCCGACGCGCGTGAACATCGGCATCATCTATCCGGACGACGCGCACCAGAAGAAGGCGCGCGAGCTGTTCCAGGCCTTCCTGGACAAGCACTACGCGAAACGCCTGAGCGCCGGGCGACAGGTGGGCAAGTGGCAGGGGCACCCGGTCTCGTACGCGTATGAGATCTCGAACCTGACCTCGCAGGGCCGCATTGTCGTGGGTGAGGCAGGCCGGATGACACACCCGGCGACGGCGGAAGGCATCTACCAGGGCATGAAGTCGGGGATGCTGGCCGCGGAGGCGGTGAAGGACGTTTTCACCGGTGAATGCGACGAGTTCGACGCCTTTGCCCGCTACGAATCCCGGTGCCGCCGCACCTTCTGGTCGTCCTCGCTGGCGTCGCGGGCGTGGCTGAACGCGGTGGAGTCGCCGGTGCTGGACGCGGTGGTGGCGACGGCGCAGCAGCCCGCCATCAAGCGCGTGTTCGGCAAACTGATGGCGAGAATGTAACGAGTCGGTGAACGACCTGTGCGGGCTCTCCCGCGCCCCCGCTCACCGCGGCGAATGAATCCGACCACAGTTTCTACTCGCTCCGCTGACTTCTCCTGCTCGAAACGCGAGAAGTGATTGCGCCCTACAGAGTCGACTTGTTACCGGTACGCCCTGTAGAGCCGCTTCGGTCGCCTTCGTCGTCGCACAGTTCAATTCATCCACCGTTTGCATTCCCGGGACAGACGTCCGCTCCCGGCTGGCCCCCGACCATGTCCGAAGACCAGACCGCTCGCCGCAAGGACGCCCACCTCGACCTCTGTGCCACCGGCGACGTCGAACCCGCCGGCAACTCCACGCTGCTCGACTGTGTCCGGCTCATGCATTGCGCGCTGCCGGAGCTCGCGGTCGACGACGTGGATCTCTCGGTCCGCTTCATGGGGCGCACGCTCCAGGCGCCGCTGCTCATCACCGGCATGACCGGCGGCACCGACCGCGCCGCCGTCGTCAACCGCGAGCTCGCCTCGCTCGCCGACCAGTACGGGCTCGCCTTCGGCGTCGGCAGCCAGCGGGCGATGGCGGAGAACCCCGAGCGGAGGGCCACCTTCGCGGTCCGGGAGGTCGCCCCGCGCGTCGCGTTGTTGGGCAACATCGGCCTGCAGCAGGCGGCGCGGCTCGGGGTGGACGGCGTGCAGCGGCTCGCGGATGCGATCCACGCGGACGGCATGGCGGTGCACCTCAACGTGGGCCAGGAGCTCACGCAGCCCGAGGGCGACCGCGACTTCCGCGGCGGCCTGCCCATCCTCGAGGAGCTGGTGAAGGCGTTCGGAGAGCGCCTCCTCGTGAAGGAGACCGGGTGCGGCATCTCCGGCGCCGTGGCGAAGCAGCTCGCGTCCATCGGCGTCCGCAACATCGACGTCTCGGGGCTGGGCGGTACGTCCTGGGTGCGCGTGGAGCAGCTGCGCGCCCAGGGGCTGCAGGCGGACATCGGTCTCGAGTTCTCCGGATGGGGCATCCCCACGGCGGCGGCGGTCTCGCAGGTGCGCCGCGCGGCCGGGCCGGAGGTCACGGTGGTCGCCTCGGGAGGCCTCCGCACCGGATTGGACGTGGCCCGGGCGTTGGTGCTGGGCGCGAACCTGGGCGGTATGGCGCTGCCGCTGTTCCGGGCGCAGCAGGAGGGCGGGCGCGCCGGCGCCGAAGCCGCGCTCGTCCGGATCCTCACCGCGCTGAAGCACGCGCTGTTGCTCACCGGCTGCAGGACCGTCGCCGAGCTGCAGAAGGCGCCCCGGGTCATCACCGGCGAGCTGAAAGACTGGTTGGCTCAATAGAGCTGGGAGAAGAGCGAAAATGTCCGAGCAGGTGACATCCCGGTTGTCCGGGTTCCACAAGCTGTCGTTCACGGCGCGTCGCGCGAAGCTGGCCCAGATGTTCGGTCTGGGCGCGGAGGAGCTCGCGCAGCTCGACAGCGAGCATCAGCTCACGCCGGATCTGGCCAACACGATGATCGAGAACGCGGTGGGGACGTTCAGCCTCCCGCTGGGACTCGGTCTCAACCTCGTCGTCAACGGCCGCGACTACGTGGTGCCGATGGCGGTGGAGGAGCCCTCCGTCGTCGCCGCTGTCTCTTTCGCCAACAAGATCGTCCGCGAGTCGGGCGGCTTCACCGCCGACACCGACGAGTCCTTGATGATCGCCCAGGTGCAGGTCTGCCGGTACGGCGACCCGACCGCGGCGAAGGAGCAGATCCTCGCGCACAAGGAGGAGATCCTCGCGCTCGCGAACTCCTTCCATCCTTCGCTCGTTCGCCGCGGCGGTGGCGCGCGGGACGTCGAGGTCCGCGTGCTGCCCGCGCCGGAGGGGCCGAAGGGCGAACCGCTGCTCGTCGTCCACGTCCTCATCGATTGCCAGGAGGCGATGGGGGCCAACCTCATCAACACCGTGGCCGAAGGTGTGGCCCCGCTCATCGAAGACGTCACCGGCGGAAGGGTCTACCTCCGCATCCTCAGCAACCTCGCGGATCGAAGGCTGGCGCGCGCGCGCTGCCGCATCCCGGTGGAGCTGCTCGCGGACTTCGATCTTCCGGGCGAGGAGATCGCCGAAGGCATCGCCCAGGCGAGCCGGTTCGCGGTGGCGGACCCGTACCGCGCGGCCACCCACAACAAGGGCATCATGAACGGGGTCGACTCGGTCGCCATCGCCACCGGCCAGGACTGGCGCGCGATCGAAGCCGGCGCCCACGCCTTCGCCTGCCGGGACGGCCATTACCGGCCGCTGTCGACGTGGCACCTCGACGAGCGCGACCTGGTGGGGCAGATCGAGCTGCCGCTGGCGCTGGGCACCGTGGGCGGTCCCATCCGGATCCACCCCGGCGTGCAGTTGGCGCTCCGGCTCCTGCGAACCGACTCGACGCGCGAGCTGGCGATGGTGTTCGCGGCGGTGGGCCTTGCACAGAACTTCGCGGCGGTGCGGGCGCTCGGCAGCGTCGGCATCCAGAAGGGCCACATGGCCATGCACGCGCGCACCGTGGCGGTCACCGCCGGCGCGCGTGGCGAGTGGGTGGAGAAGCTCGCCAACCTCCTCGTGCAGGACGGCCACGTGAAGGTGGAGAAGGCCCGCGAGATCCTCGCCTCACTGCCGCCGGAGGAGGCGGCGGTCGCGACAGGGAAGGCGGCGTGAACCTGTCAGGAGTTCGAGGCGCGGGCCGGACCGGACTCGGAGACCCCTTCGGACGGCTGGGTCGAAGCGGAGCGAAGCGGAAGCTGCAGGAGCTGAGCGCCCACCTCGACCTGACCGCGCATCGCGCTGCGCACGTGCGGCCAGGCGGAGGCGACCAGCCCGCTCGCGGCGCCGAACAACTCCGTCACTTCGCGCCCGTCCTCGCGGAACCCTTCGGTCGCGAGCGAGGCGACGCCGTAGCCCACCACGCGCGCGTACTCGGTGGCCATGGGCCACATCCGCGTCTCTCTTCCGGACAGGAGCGCCATGCTCTTGCGCGCGCCGTCGGAGCTCCTGTTCCAGTAGTCGAAGAGGCCGGCGCGGAGCGCCTGCATGTCCGGGGTCCGGTCCGAGAACGCGTGGTAGAGCGCGGAGGCCAGGGACAGGCGGGTGCGCTGGGCGGGACGGCGCATGCGCGCGAACAGCGGCAGGGCCCTCTTCACGTCGAAGCCGGTCTTGCGGAGGACCTGCGCGAGGATCCGCCCGTCCCGGGTCGAGTAGGTGATGCCGCTGGCGCTGAGCGGATGGGCGCAGGCCGCCGCATCGCCGACCAGCACCGCGCTGCCGACGGTGATCGTCCGAGGCAGGCGCATGTCGTTCGAAGCCATCCGCGGCGTCTGGGTGGAGAGCGCGGTCAGCACCGCGTCGCGCAGCTCCTCGGGCAGGCCGCGCAGCACCTCCGGCTCCCTTACCTGCATTGGACGGCTGCCGAGCGGCAGATCCACCAGGATTCGCGCGAGGTCGGGGCCAATCGCGTACCCGAGGACGGGCGCTGCGCCGCCGATGAAGAGGTGGCCGTGCTCCGCGTGGGGCAGCAGGCGGGAGTCCACGAGCAGCCCCGCCATGGTGGACATGCGCCGGTGGGAGTCGGGGATGCCCAGGCGCTTGCGCGTCAGGGAGCCGCGTCCGTCGGCGGCGACCAGCAGCTTCGCCTGCACGATGCGGGTGGCGCCGTCTTCGGTGAGGGCGACCTCGACGCCGCGTGCGTCGTTGCGACGGACCTCCGTGAGCTGCGCGTGCGCCACCGTGATGCCGGGGCGGGAGGCAACGGCCTCGACCAGCGCCTGGACGAAGGTCGCGTGTTCGAAGGTGACACCGCGATCCTCCGGGCCGTATGGCAGCAGCGCGGTCCGGCGCTCGGCGCCTTCCGAGTCGATGACGGCGAAACCACGAACCGAGCGCACGTGAGCACCCGAGATGACGGAACCCAGCCCCAGCGCCCGAAGGTCCTCTGCCCCGGTCGGGTGGAGGAGCTCGCCTGCAAGCTGTTTGGAACGGTCCAGCCCCGCATCCGCGAGGAGAATTGAAAGCCCCAGATCGGAAAGTGCGGCGGCGGTGGTACACCCGGCCGGGCCGCTTCCCACGATGATGACGTCGAACACGCTGACTCCCTGTGACCCGGGAAGCATCACACCTGGCGCCCGTTGATCAATGGAAGAAAGTTGCATCGGATGAACAAGAGATCTGAATCGTCGGACGAGTTCTGCCGGAGCGTGCTGCCGGAGGTCTCGCGAACCTTCGCCCTGAACATCCCGGTCCTGCCGGAGCCGCTGGATCTCGTGGTCACGGTGGCCTACCTCCTGTGCCGGATCGCGGACACGCTCGAGGACGAGAGCGGCGGAGAAACGTCTGCGCGGGACGAGTTGCTACCGGAGTTTGCCCGCCTGGTCGAGCTGCCTGAGGGCTGGCAGGCGCGGGTGAAGGCGTTCGCCGAGCGGGCGGCTGGGTCGCTTCGTGCGGAGGCGCCCCCGGCCGAGGTGAAGCTGGTCCGCGAATCCCCCCAGGTATTCGAGTCCTTCGCCGCGCTGACGCCCACGGTCCGCCCGCACATCGCGCGCTGCGTGAGGACGATGTCCGAAGGCATGCGCGAGGTCATGAAGACCGTCGAAGCGCAGCAGGGCCCGCAGGGGTTGGACGATCTGGAGGCCACTCGGACGTACTGCTACTACGTCGCGGGCACTGTGGGCGAGATGCTCACCGGGCTGTTCATCGATTTCTCCCGGGACGCGGCTGAGAAGGCGCCCCAGCTGGAGGCGCGCGCCGCAGCGTTCGGCCGCGCGCTGCAGCTCACCAACATCCTGCGCGACATCCGCGAGGATCTGGACCGCGGAAGCTGCTGGCTCCCGCGCACGGTGATGAGCGCGCATGGGCTCACCGCGAGCACGCTGCTGCTGCCGGAGAACCGCGAGCGCGCCGTCGCGGTGCTGGATGAGCTGCTGGACGAAGCACGGAAGGATTCGGACGCTGCGCTCGAGTACGCGCTGACGCTGCCGAAGGACATCCCGGGCATGCGGCTGTTCTGCCTGTATCCGTTGTTCTTCTCGGCGGCGACGCTGGCCCTGCTGCGCGGCAACGCGAACGTGTTCGAGCCCGCGCCGGTGAAGCTCGGCCGGGAGCGGATCGTGCAGATCATGCTGATGACGCAGGAACGCGTGGAGTCCGACGACGCCTTGCGCGCGCTCTACGCGGCGTGCGTGCGCGGCGCCGATCTGGAGAGGACCGCGGCATGAGAGCGGCGACTTCCGCGGGGCTCGAAGTCCTGGCGCAGACTCAGCATCCGACCGGTTCGTGGAAGGGCGACTACGGTGGTCCCCTCTTCCTGCTGCCGGTCTACGTGTTCGGCCTGGAGATGATGGGGCGTTCGCCCGAGCCCGAGGTGCGCGACGGGTTCATCCAGCACCTGCGCGTGCACCAGAACAAGGACGGCGGCTGGGGGCTGGACGTCGAATCTCCCAGCCTCGTGTTCACCTCCGTCCTCAACTACGTGGCGATGCGGTTGATGGGCGTGGACGCGGACGATCCCGCGTTGAAGCGCGCGCGCGCGTGGTTCCTCCCGTACGGCGGGGGGCTGGCGAGCGCGTCCTGGGGCAAGTTCTTCCTCGCGATGCTGGGGCTCTACGAGTACCACGGCCTCCAGCCGCTCCCGCCCGAGCTGTGGATCCTCCCGAAGAGCCTGCCGATCCACGCCTCACGGATGTGGTGCCACTGCCGGATGGTCTACCTGCCGATGTCGTGGATGTATGGCAAGCGCGTCCGGGCGAAGGAGCGGCCGCTGCTCGCCGCCATCCGTTCGGAGATCTACGCGGAGCCGTACGCCACCATCGACTGGGCCGCCTCGCGGGATCGCGTCGCGGTGACGGACGCGTACACGCCGCACAGCTGGCTTCTGCAGCTCGGGCACCCGCTCATGTACGCGTACGAGAGGATCGCCCCGAAGGCGATCCGCGACCGCGCGCTGGACGAAGCGCTGTTCCAGATCCACCGCGAGGACGAGTCCACGCACTTCGTCTGCATCGGCCCCATCAACAAGGTCCTCAACATGGTGGTGCGCCACCTGGAGGATCCGGACGGGCCCGCGGTGAAGGCGCACCTCGAACGGCTGCCGGACTACCTGTACCGCGCGAAGGACGGGGTGAAGGTCAACGGGTACAACTCCTCCGAGCTCTGGGACACGGCGTTCGCGGTGCAGGCCATCGCCGCCACCGGTCAGGCGGAGTCGTTCCGGCCGATGCTGACCGAAGCCGCGCGCTTCATCGAAGCGAACCAGCTCGTCGACGAGGTCCCGGACCGGGAGCGGATCTATCGGCACCAGAGCAAGGGCGGGTGGCCGTTCAGCACGCGCGACCACAGCTGGCCCATCGCCGACTGCACCGCGGAGGGACTGAAGGCGTCGCTGGCCTTGGAGTCGCTTGGGCTGAGCCAGGTCTCGTCCGAGCGGCTCGAGGAGGCGGTGGAGGTCATCCTCTCGTTCCAGAACCGGGACGGGGGCTGGGCCACGTACGAGCTGCAGCGTTCGCCCGCGTGGCTCGAGCTGCTCAACCCGTCGGATGTGTTCGGCGGGATCATGGTCGACTACTCCTACGTCGAGTGCACCAGCTCCTGCGTGCAGGCGCTCGCCGCCTGGCAGAAGCAGGGCACCGGCAAGCACCGCGCGAAGGTCGACGAGGCGATCCGGAAGGGCGTCGCGTTCATCCGCCGCACCCAGCGCGAAGACGGCGGCTGGGAAGGTTCGTGGGGCGTGTGCTTCACCTATGGGACCTGGTTCGGCGTGACGGGCCTGGTCGCCGGCGGCGTGCAGCCCAGCGATCCGGCGCTGAAGCGTGCGGCGGAGTTCCTGCGCGCGCACCAGCGTGATGACGGGGCGTGGAGCGAGACCATCGAGAGCTGCCGGCGCCGCACCTGGGTCGAAGGCGAGACCGGCCACGCGGTGAACACGTCGTGGGCGCTGCTGGCGCTGGCTGAGGCCGGAGAGAAGAACTCCCCTTCAGCACAGAAGGGCCTGGGGTGGCTCCGCGCGCGCCAGGGACCGGATGGCCGCTGGCCGGAGGAGCCGCTCGCCGGCGTGTTCAACAAGAGCTGCGCCATCCACTACGACGCGTACCTGCGCGTGTTCCCCGTGTGGGCGCTGGGTGTCTACGGCGAGTCCTGAGTCGTCGAGTCACTCGTCGAGTCCGGGCGCTCCCTGCGGACGATCCACAGGGAGCCCGGCAACGCCGTGAAGTCGGCGATCATCGCCAACAGGAACGCGGACGCGGTGATGATTCCGAACTGCCGCAGCGGCGGGAAGGTGGAGAAGGCCAGGGCGAGGAACCCGGCCGCGTTGATGAGCGTGGCGAAGACGATCGCCCGCCCGGAGACGCGGAAGGTGTAGCGGAGCCCGTCGACCAGCTTCCCCTTCTGGTCCTTCTCCTGGAGGTGGTGGAAGAAGTGGATTTGATCGTTCTCCGTGGTGCCCAGCACCGTGGTGGCGATGAGGGTCGTGGCCACGTTCAGCGACGCGCCGAACAGCCGCATCCCGAGGAACGTGACGAGGATCGCGAAGATCGACGGAATCATCGCCATCAGGCGCGCGGAGAAGCTGCGGAACACGAAGAGGAACGCGAGGAAGATGAGCACCGCGGTGATGATGAAGCTCTCGGTGAGCGTCGGCACCAGGCTCGCGGCCACCTTCGCCTGAAGCAGCGATTCGCCGACGACCTGCATCTCCACGCCCTTGAACGCCGGGTCGTTCGCGACGGAGCGTTCCCAGCCCTCGTGCAGGGCGCGGGAGAGCGCCTGGTA
>JBAWAM010000621.1:0-4336 GCA_049589315.1 Myxococcaceae bacterium | reverse complement strand
CTCAGGTTGACGTTGTTGGGGATCTTCTCGCTGTAGTCGATGCTCATGGGGTGCTCCTCGGGGGTGGGGTGTTTAGACGCGGTTCCAGTCGAAGGCGGCTTTGTTGCCCTTGCCGTAGACCTTGAGGGCGCCCATTTCGCCGACGGCGTTGGGGCGCTGGAAGATCCAGTTCTGCCAGGCGGTGAGGCGGCCGAAGATCTTGGTCTCCATCGTCTCCGGACCGGCGAAGCGGAGGTTGGCCTCCATGCCGGTGAGCGCGTCGGGCGAGTAGGACGCGCGCTCCTCGAGCGCCACCCGGATCTCGTCCTCCCAGTCCAGGTCGTCCGGGGTGAAGGTGACGAGGCCCGCCGCCATCGCCGCCTCCGCGTCGAACGGCCCCTTCTGGGCGAGGATCTCCTTCACCTTCCCGGGCTCGGCGAGCATCCGCGTCTCCAGCCGGGACAGGCCGTTCGACATCGGCAGCAGGCCGGCGCTCAAGGGCCCCAGCTCGATCGACGTGGGGCGATCGGGATCGTCGAGCATGTACGTGCGGTCGGACGCCAGCGCGAGCTCCGCGAGCACGCCGGCAAAGCAGCTGTCGGGCTCGATGAACGAGAAGAGCGTCTTCGCGGTCACGTCGATCCGCTTCAGCACGCGCTTCTGCAGATGGAGCATCTCGCGCACCAGCCAGTGCGACGCGTTCTCCACGCTGAAGCGATCCCAGGCGAGGACCTTCTGCGCGTCACCCGAGGTGTGGAACACGATCGTTCCCACGTCGAGGTGGTTGATGCGCAGCCGCAGGATCGCGTCATCGAGCTCGCGGAACGCGCGGATGCCCCACGCGGCGTCGCCCAGCTTCTGCAGCGCCTCGCCGTCCGCGGGCGGCGCCTCGGAGGGGGCGCGCACGGTGAGCTCCGCCAGCCGCAGCGTCGGGCTCAGCTTCACCGTGACGTGCTGGTATTCCAGTCCCGCGTCGGTCACCTTCGGCGCGACCGGGTTGAGGGCGATGCCCTTTGCGTCCGCCGGGCGATCGCTCATCGAGGCGAGGGCCTTCGCGCGCTCCGTCACCACCGAGGAGAACTTCGAGCGCGGCACGACCTGGTCCACCAGGCGCCAGTCCACAGCGCGGCGGCCCTTGATGCCCTCGGCGACCGTGGAGAAGAAGTCCGCCAGGTCGCGGCGCACCTTGCGCTTGTCCACCACCCGGGTGAGGCCGCCGGTGCCGGGGAGCACGCCCAGCAGCGGGACCTCGGGCAGCGACACCGCCGAGTTCCCGTCGTCGATCAGCAGGATCTCGTCGCACGCCAGCGCCAGCTCGTAGCCGCCGCCGGAGGCGGTGCCGTTCAGGGCTGCGAGGAACTTGAGCCCGCTGTTCGCCGAGGCGTCCTCGATCCCGAGCCGCGTCTCGTTGGTGAACTTGCAGAAGTTCACCTTGAAGGGGTGGGAGGAGCTGCCGAGCATGAAGATGTTCGCGCCGGCGCAGAAGATCCGGTCCTTCTGCGAGGTGACCACCACCGCGCGGACCTCGGGGTGCTCGAAGCGCAGCCGCGACACCGCGTCCGCCAGCTCGATGTCCACGCTGAGGTCGTAGCTGTTGAGCTTCAGCGTGTACCCGTCGCGGAGCCCGTCATCCTCGTGGACGTCCATCGCCAGCCGGGCGACCTCGCCCTCGAAGGACAACTTCCAGTGCCGATAACGATCAGGGTGGGTGTCGAAAGAGGGGACGACTTCGTTCGCAGTCTCGTGGCCCATGAGCTCGACTTCGTAGCCCAATCAGTTCTGGGCCTGCAAGCAGCATAGTGCCGTTGCCGACAGGGTGAACCGGCACTAAAGTGCATCCCACTTGGGCGCCAACGGCCATCTCCTGCTCGAACGACTCGGCAGCCGCGTGCGCGCGCTCCGGGCGGAGCGCGGGCTCACACGGCGTGAGCTCTCCGCCCTCAGCGGGCTGTCCGAACGGTTCATGGCGGAGCTCGAGGCGGGGAGGGCCAACCTCTCGGTGGTGAACCTCGCCCAGCTCGCGCAGTCGCTCGGCGTTCGTACCGCGTCGCGGATCGAAGAGCCGGGGGAGGACCGCGGCGTCATCGCGCTGCTCGGGTTGCGCGGCGCGGGGAAGAGCACCGTCGGGCCGCGGCTGGCGAAGGTCCTCGGCGTGCCCTTCTTCGAGCTGGACCGCCTGGTGGAAGCCGAAGCGGGCATGACGCTTCCGGAGCTCTTCGCCATGCACGGCGAGGACTACTTCCGTCGTCTCGAGCTCGCCGCGCTCAAGCGCTTCCTCGCCCATCATCCCCGCGCGGTGCTGGCCACCGGTGGAGGCGTGGTGACCTCGTCGGAGGCGTTCGGCGTTCTGCTCGAACGAACCCGGACGGTGTGGCTTCGGGCTCAGCCGGAGGAACACTGGGACCGTGTGGTGAGCCAGGGCGATCTCCGGCCGATGCAGAACCGCCCCCATGCGATGAGTGAGCTTCGACGGCGGCTGCGCGAACGCGAGCCGCTGTATTCGCGCGCCGAGCTCACGGTCTCCACCTCCGAGCGCAAGGTCGCTGAAGTCGTCGAGGCGATCTCTCGCGAGCTCTCGGCTCGGGCGGATGGCGCCGCTCAGTAGCCCCGGAGCACGTAGAGCTGGTCGCCCGTCACCACGTACAGCGCCGCGGGCATGACCGTCGGGTCGTAGACCAGCTCGCGGATCCTGCCGGCGGGGACCTCCTCGAAGCGCGTCAGGTTCTTCTGCGGATCCATCCGCCACAGGCCGGCGTCGTCGGTGCCGATGAACAGCGAGCCATCATCGCTCGCGGCCAGCGCGTTGATCTTCTCCGAGGGAAGGCCGCTCACCTTGAACCAGTTCGGCGACCCGACGAACTGCGTCCGCTCCATCCGCCAGAGCCCCCAGGTGTTGCTTCCGAGGAAGTACTGGCCGTCGGTCGTCTGCTCGAACGCGCGCCAGAAATCCATCTCCTCCTCGGAGTTGAGCTCGTGGTTGAAGGCGTTGACCAACCACGGCGCACCGGGCGCGGGCGCAGGTCAGAAGAACTCCCAGTCGCCCAGCGCTGCGGGAGGCTCGACGACCCCGACCATCCACTCGTTGGCGATCAGCACGTCGCCGTTCTGCGCGATGCCGAGTCCGTAGCTGTAGCCGATGAACTCAACCTTCTCCCGGATGAATATGGGATGGCGGTGGGAGTTGTATTCGAGCCCGAGGATCCGGGTCACCCCGTGGTTGGTCCCGATGTAGACCTCCCCCTTGTCACGGCCGCGCATGACCTTCCTGCAGACAAGGACGGACACGTCCTCGTTGAAGGTCCAGTTGTTGCTGTTGCGGATGCCCGTGTTCGCCGGGGGCCACGGCGATGAAGTGCCGGTGCTTCGATGGAGGTGCTCGACGAGCGACACCGTCCCGTCGGCGTTGACCTGCACCACGTCGAGATCGCCCCGCGAGAACCTTGGATCGCTGGAGTCGAGCACCTCGCCCTGGTTCGCGTCCTCGTGCCAGTAGCCGACGTAGGCCTGGTTCGCCGCGCCGCCGCAGATCACCGTCGACCCGAGCGCCAGCGCGCCTTCGCCGGCGAACCCGAGCGACGCCTGGCCGACGCCCGTCGTCCACACCGGAGAGGTCGTGCCGGGTCGCAGCACGCCGATTCGCGCGCCATCGAGAAGCCAGATGTTCTGCGCGTCGTCGACACCGACCGACTGGAGCGCATCGATCCCGTAGGTGGCGCTGTAGTGGGTGACCGCGTCGATCGGCCAGGGCCCCGGGCCAGGCTCTTCACCGGCGTCTTCGCCACTCTGGCCCGCGTCCGGATCGTGCATCCCTGAGTCTGCCGGATGTTCGCCGATGCCCGCGTCCGGGCCCTCCGCGTGAGGACCGGGAATCTTCTCGTCCGTCCCACACGCCGTCGCCGCGCCAAGCGTCGACGCGGCGGCCACCACCATCACCCAGTGTCGGATCATCTTCGGATGTCGCCTCCGGTTCCGCATCGAGCAAGTCGCGTGCCCTGAGTGGAGACCACAGGTGCACGCTCGAGTGCCTACGCGGAGTTCACACCGTGGGTACTCGTGTTCCACTCGAGGGCACTTTGCGCGTCACGAGACGTCGCGGAAGGCCCGATGAAACGTTCTTGGACCAGAACCGAGATCGGGCTCGAACTCAGTTCGCCGCCTTCAATGAAATCGCAGGGTTGAAAAAGCCAATGCGGCGACTGCGCGTGAGCGCAGAGATTCTGGTCAAAATACGTTTCGCTGGCCGAATGCTTCCGGCTGAGTTGGACCGAAGTCCTCTACTCCGGAGCGATGGTGTCAGGCAGCGAGTCGCCGGGTGCCTTCGCGAACGCAGCAAGCACTTCGGCCACGTTGTCCGACC
>JBAWAM010000620.1:0-3909 GCA_049589315.1 Myxococcaceae bacterium | reverse complement strand
TCCGGGCTTTGCTGGTGACGGCATCACCTGCACCGATATCGACGAGTGCGTCACCCAGAACGGCGGCTGCTCTGCGGATGCCGCCTGCACGAACACGCCCGCATCTCGGACCTGCGCCTGCAATCCGGGCTTTACTGGTGACGGCATCACCTGCACCGATATTGACGAGTGCGCCACCCAGAATGGCGGCTGCTCTGCGGATGCCACCTGCACGAACATGCCCGGATCTCGAACCTGCGCGTGCAACCCGTCGCTCGTGGGTGACGGAATCACTTGCTCAGAACCCCCCTTGAGTGTCGCCGTCTCCAGCGCAGGCACCTGTGTCATCCGGCCCGACCAATCGCGCTGGTGCTGGGGAGTCAACGAGAGTGGACAATTGGGGGACGGAACCACCACGCCTCAGACGGGCGCGATTCAGGTCGGTGCCGGAGCGAGGTGGTCGCGGATGGCCGTCACTGGAGGGACTCCTGACCACCTATGCGGAATTCAGGCGGACGGCTCGCTCTGGTGCTGGGGCTCAAATGCCTGGGGCCAGCTTGGAGATGGAACGATGACGACGAGGACGTCGCCGGTTCGGATCGGCGTCGAGACGTGGCGTGAAGTCGCCATCACCGTCGCGCACAGCTGCGGAATCCGCAGCGATGGAAGCCTCTGGTGCTGGGGGGCGAATGTCATGCACCAGCTCGGAAACGGCACAGCCAGCAACGCCCGGGCGCCCGTTCGGGTGGGACAGTCTTCGAATTGGGTGTCTGTGGCGACGGGTTACGATCACACCTGCGCAACGCAGGACGACGGTTCGCTCTGGTGCTGGGGAGACAACCGCTTCAAGCAACTTACGAACTCGGTCCTCGAGTGGAGTTCCACCCCGGCACGCGTGGGGACCAACAGCACGTGGGCCCGGGTCTTTGCAGGCCCCCACCACACGTGCGCCATTCGCACCGACGGCACGCTCTGGTGCTGGGGCAGAAACAGGTCAGGACAGGTTGGGGTCGGCAGAGGGGAGTGGGAGATATGGATTCCAACACAGGTTGCAGCCGGGAGTGCCTGGGTCGACGTGCGCCTCGGAGCCGATACGAGCTGCGGCGTTCAATCAAACGGGACGTTCTGGTGCTGGGGAGAAAATTCTCGTGGTGAGTTCGGGAACGGGACCACGCTCGGCGCCTCTGCGCCGGTGCAGGTCGGAGCCGCAACCGATTGGGTGACGCTGGCGACCGGCAACATGATCGTCTGCGGCATGAAGTCGAACGGCGAAGTGCACTGCTGGGGCGACAACACTCGAGGGCAGCTCGGACTCCATTCCGCACCGGAGAGGAACGAGCCCGAGGAGTTCCTGCCAGGTACGAGCTGGCAGTCGCTCTCCGGTTTCTAGTGCCACCACTGCGGCGTCAGGTCTGACGGTTCGCTGTGGTGCTGGGGAGGCAATTCGTCTGGCCAACTTGGAAATGGCGTACGCCATGACCACAGGGATTCCCCCTCTCGCGTCGGAAGCTTGAACATCTGGAAGGAGTCTGCTGTCGGCAACGCCTCCACCTGCGCCATCCAGAACGATGCGTCGTTGTGGTGCTGGGGAAGCAACAGTTTTGGAGAATTGGGGAACGGAACCTTCACCGACAGCCTCGCACCGACTCAAGTCCAGGGCGCGCCCGGATGGCACCAGGTGAAGGCGGGCTGGTTACGCACCTGCGGCTTGCGTACGGATGGGACGCTCTGGTGCTGGGGTAGTAATCTCCAGGGCGGCCTGGGCACGGGAACGCTCGTCCGCTCGAATGTACCGGTCCAGGTCGGGGCGGGAAACACGTGGCTAGAGCTCAGCACCAGGGATGAGTCCAGCTGCGCGATCAGGGCCGACCGAACCCTGTGGTGCTGGGGGAACAACGACACCGGTCAAGTCGGAGATGGGAGCTCGATCGACAGGCCCGTTCCGACCCAGGTCGGAACCGAGGACGACTGGGCGCAGGTCGCATGCGGAGGCTTGCACACCTGCGGCATCAAGCTGGACGGCTCGCTATGGTGCTGGGGATACAATTCGTCTGGCCAACTTGGCGACGGAACCACCGTCTACAGGCGGCTGGTGCCGGCGCAGGTGGGCACGGAGTTCGATTGGGCTGAAGTGGCGACTTCCGCCAATCACACCTGCGCCCGTAGGACGACAGGGACTCTCTGGTGTTGGGGCCAGAACAAGCACGGCGCACTGGGCGATGGCACGACGATCGACAGCTCCGTCCCAGTCCGGGTAGGGACTGCAACCAACTGGTCCGCACTCGCCCTCGGGACGATTGACACCATGGCCCTTCGCTCCGATGGCACCGGGTGGTCCTGGGGCGACAGCTTCTCGGGACAACTCGGTCACGACCTCGCCTGGTTCGACTCGCCACAGCGCGTGCTCCCCTTAGCGGGATCACTCCTCGTTCAGCACCCGTGACAGCCTTGTCGATGAATCACGACACCGATGTCACGGGTAGCGCACCCGCCGCCTTCTAGCGCGCTGCCTTCTTTGCCGCGGGCGCCTTCTTCGCCGCGCGCTTCTTCGGGGCCGGTTTGGCGGCGAGCTCCGCCGCCGTCGCGTCCGCGAGGCGAGTCATCAGCGCGTGGTCCTCCCACACGTCCTCTGGCACGACGGGCAGGGGCTTTGCGCCGGGGTACGGCGGCGCCTCCTCGTGGGGGCCGAGCAGCGCCACGCCGGCGTCCGTGCGCTTGAGGAAGAGCCGGTCGTCGCAGACGAGCGCGAAGAGCACCCCGCGCTGATAGAGCCCGTACTCGCCGAACATCGCCTTCGCCGTGACGCCGGGGCCGAGCTGCCCGACGAGGAACTCCACATGAGACGCCTTGCTCGCCATCCAGTCCTCCTGCCGGCACCTGTGCTCGCTGCACAGCGTTCGCCGCGGCCCGGAGGATAGACCGCCTCGTCACGTCACGAGGCCGAGCTTCCGCCTCAGGTAGCGGATGGCCGCCTCCGACAGGGTCAGCGGCAGGGGGCCACCCACCGGGTCGTCCTCGGCGCGCCCGTCGGCGAAGACGATGCCGTTCTCGTCGCCGCGGTAGTCGTGCCAGAACCGCGCGACGCACACGTTTCCCCGGTAGATGTCGCCTGAGATGCCCAACGGCTTCACCCGCCCGGGAATGCGTCTGCACCGACCTCTGCGAAGACGCTCTCCGACAGCCTCGAAACCCCTTCACGACGCCCGCACTCCCCCAATCCGAACCCAAATCCATGGCCCGATGTTGCACTCCGCGTGTCTGCACCGCGGTTGTTCGCCTTATCGACTGAGCGGTCACGCGGGTACGGTGGACGGTTGGAGCTCCGGCGCGAGCGAGGCATTGAGCCGACGAATTCGCTCGACGTCGGCGGACGTCACCCAGAGTTTGTCGACCACCGTCGAGTTTTGCGATTTCCCATCTTTGTCGAGCTTGAGCTGGATCACCGACAGCGTGTGAAGCTGGTTGCAACGAGCGCAGCTGTGCACGTCGAGGCGGAGCCACATCTGCGCGTCGGGTGCGCGCGGTCCCGCTCCTTCGAGGACGGCGAGATCTCCGAGGCCGAGCCGCCGCTTCACCTCCGCCGTGTCGACGGACGCGGTCTCGCTCACTCGCTCTGCCTCCGTCGCCCACAGCCTGCAAGTCTCACAATACGGAGTGTCGAGTGAGACGTGCGCCAGCAGCACGGCGGCACCGATGACGAGTACGGCCTCGAGCGCCCACAGGACCCAAAGCGCGACTCCGGTCGGCGTGGCGCCCTTGATGGACCACGCGCCCACTTCGTTCACCTTCCCGATCAGCTCCCAGAGCGCGCCGGGCTGCGTGACGATCTCGAGGAGGTTTGCGTCCACATCCTGCCGGTGGAGGAAGGCGAACATCCACACCGCCCAGCTCAGGTAATAGCTCGCGAGAGCGACGACGAGCCCGGTGGCG
>JBAWAM010000619.1:0-1930 GCA_049589315.1 Myxococcaceae bacterium | reverse complement strand
ACCGCGAACCGTACACTCCGATCCTCGACGAACGGTTCCTCAGGACTCACGGCCCAGTAGAGCTGCGCAGACCGTGACGCGTCCGCGGTGCACTTGAGCTGAACGACGAGTGTGTTCGTCCCGACGCCGACGCGCTCTCGCGGAGAAAACATGAACGAGGGGTCGTCGCCACTGGCTTCGAAAATGGTTCCTGGTGCCGCAGGAATTGCGGCGGGCACCAGGTGGCTGCTGGCAAGGGCCTCCGAACCGATCGGACGTTCACGGTCGGCGAGGATGTCCCCGATCCGGACTCCGTTGAGACAGAGCTGCCGGTTCTCTCGTCGTGAGGCCGCGACTGCATTCAACAACTCCGCAGCTCGCTCCCCTGACTGGGCGACGGAAACGGTGACCGACGTCGGCGGACACGACGGCGCGGGAGATCGAAGCACGGCTCGGGCGGTGCTCCTGGCCAACCGGTAGGCTTCGTGCCGATCCCGGATTTCCTCCAGGCGAGCACCCAGTGGCAGCGAGGTCGGCGGCGGCCCGATTCGCGCCCGGCCTGCCCATGGCAGCAGGTTGTAGGCGAGGACGTTCGAATGACCGGCTGAAGAATACTGTCTCAGCGCCAGTCGCCGCGCGCGTCGACCGAAGGCGAGGCTCTTCCCCTCATCCGTCAGCTCGACGATCGCGTCCTCCCAGCGGCTGGCACTGTCCGCGACATAGCCCGTGATGCCATCCTGGATCGCCTGCTGATACGGCGCCGTGGGCGCGGCGATGACCGGGACGCCGAAGACGCCCGCCTCGAACACCTTCAGGGCGCTCTTCCCGTCGGTGAAATCGTTGATCACCTCCAGCGGAGCCAGCGCCACACGGCAACGCGCCATCAACCACGGATAGATGCGCCAATCGAGGTACTCGAACTGGACGGTCCGATCGATGAAGGGGTGCAGCGTCTCCGGCAAGGAGAGCGGACCACAGAGCATCAGCTTCAGTTCGGGGCGCCGGGTCATCGCACGTGCCAGCGGCTCGGAGATGCTCTGGAGATCTCCGTCGTGCGTCTTGGACCCGCTCATGTAGCCGATGAACGGGGTCCGGATGAGCGCGCGCCGCAGCGGATACACCACGCGCGACAACTGCTCGAAGGCGGTGGGAATGAGGTTCGGATGGAGCACTGCCGGCTTGCCGAGCCGGGCGATGTGTCGGGCGATCGTCGGCGTGGAGACGACGCAGACATCGCTGGCCTCGATCGTGCGTTGCAAGGAGCCGAACGTGTTCCGGTACTCCTCGACCATCTCCTCCGGAAGGTGCTGCAGGAAGGGCATCAGAGCTTCGGCAGAGGCGTGGAACACCAGGTCGTCGATTCCGAAAGCGACCGTGGTGCCGGCTGCCCGCGCCTGTTTGATCAGGTGCGCCACCCGGTCCGACCACCGGGTCCTGAACAGGACGATGATCGAGTAGTCGGAGACCTTGTCGGGGAGGCCCTGGTCGTTGAGCCACGCGACGTTCGCCACGCAGCCGCTCTTGCGAAGCTGCTCACATGCCTGGATGCACCGGTAGCGATACGACGCGTCGTCGCGCTCTGCGATGAAGAGCACCCTGAGTCGGGCCCTCTCCTCGTCCGTCAGCGGACGCGTCGTCGTGACCGTCGCATCTTGCGCGGACGGCGGATCGGTTGGCGTTCCGCGCATCTGGGTCAGAGATTTCCGCAGCCCAGCGACCTGCGATTCCAGCTCCTTTTTCTCGCGCTCGACGACATCGAGCGTCCTGCCGCATTCCATGAACTCGTTGTGAAGGTCCTCCCTGGCTTTCTGATGCGACAAGAGCTCGCGGTGATACTCAGCCACCGTCTTCTCCATCTGCGCGAACTCGACGAGGACCCGGTTCCGGACCGGCGCCTCCCTGGGCGCGGATGCCGGCATCGTGTCCTCCGGCTTCGCCCACGCATGGGGGA
>JBAWAM010000618.1:0-7106 GCA_049589315.1 Myxococcaceae bacterium | reverse complement strand
CCTGCTCAAGCTGCACCGAAGCGTGGTGGCGACCTGATCAGTGCCCCGCCGAAGGCGGGGACCCGGCCCCGACCAGCTACTCGCGTCCAAGATCGCCTGCTTGCCCGTTACGCCAACACACTCCTAGTGACCGCCGCCCTGTCCCGGGATGCACGCCCAGTCAGGCGGAAGCGGGCCTGCGTCCACGTTCGCATTCAGCTCGAGGTAGCTCACCATGCCCGGCCCCACCTTCATCGGGGGAAGCGCCGGCCACGTCCAGGGGCGGCCCGCCGCCTGCTTCGGATTGGGATCCTCCAGCTTCAAATGGAGGTCCGGGGGAGGTCCCTTTAGCGGATCGAGCAGCACCACCGAGATGCCCAACGGGCTGTAATCGAGCAGCTCGGGCGGCGCGCTGGGATTCGCGGGGTTCGGCGGTTTGGTAGCGATGATGAAGCCGCGCGCAGAGCGCAGCGCCTTCGCCGGTTCGGGGAGGGTGACCGGCGGCGGAATCCAGTCGATGTAGAGGACCCGGCCGAGGTCGGAGGTCAGGCGGGTGTCGCTCGCCGGGGCGTGAACTCCCGCCCCCGCCGCCGCCATCTGCCAGGACACCACCACGCCGCCGAACTTCGTGGGATTGAGCAGGTCGGAGACGGTCGTCGACGAGCCGGTCGCGGTGAGGAACCGCGCCACCGCATCGAGGATGCCCTTGTCGGTCAGCATGCTCGCCGGTTGGCCCATGCACAGCGTGGGGGTGGTGACGATGGGCTTGAGGTCCATCGTGGGCAGGTAACCCGCGCCCGCCGGCGGAACGGTCACGTCCGGGGTCGGCAGTTTTGGCGCGCCAGGGGTCGGCATGGCGACCGCGAAGTACGGCACGTCCGAACGGCTGGGCACGTCCTTCACGTACCAGTTGCCCTGCGGGCCCGCGAGCTCGGCGGCCTGGAGCGCAGGAGCCGATCCTGGCGCGGGCGGGTTCAGCGGGTCGAACAGCGCCACCGCCATTCCGGGCAGGACGGAGTTCTTGCCGGCTTTCTCGTTCGGAAGGCTCAGCGGTGGCAACGGACAGGCGGGCGGCATGACCTGGGCTTCGTAGCAGGACATCGCCACGATGTAGAACATCGCCTCCGGGTCCCAGGTGTAGCCGTACACCTGCGTCACCTCGCTCTTGTCCACCGCGCCGAAGTTCTGCGCGCCGTTGTCCAGCGTGTGGGGCTGGCCGGGCTCGCAACCGGAGAGGGCGAGGGCGCCCATGAGGCCCGCCGTCCCGAACACTCGAGAAGTTCTGGTCATGTGAGGTCCTGACGTTCCTTCGTTACTGCTCGGGATAGATGTGGCCGGTCGGAAGCGTCGTCGCGTGACAGGCCGTCGCGCAGTTGCCGAACACGCCTCCCGGGTCGGTGTCGGGCACGCTGTTCAGGCCGTCGAACTTCACGCCGTGTGGAGCAGGGTGGCAGCCCATGCAGGCCGCCATGCTCGGGCGGGTCGCTCCGGCCCTGGTGAGGTGGCACGCGCCGCAGTCGTTCTTGGCCAGCGAGTACTTCGGCGAGTTCATGTGGATGTCGTGGACGATGCGCTCGAACTGTGAGGCCCGCGCGACCGGGAAGTTGTCGCGGGTATGGCAGGCAACGCAGCCCTCCACGTGATCCACCCCGAACCCGTGGCGGATGTTCTCCATCGAGAGCTGGCCGCGATGACAGATCTGGCAGTTTCCGATCTCGCCCGGATAGGACGTGGGCTCCTCCTGGCCGACCGGGAAGTAGAAGGCTTCACCGCGGGAGAACCGCTCGCCGTGGAAGTTGCGGACGACCTTCCAGTACAGGGCGTAGGTGCCCGGCCTGGCGTCCTGCGGGAGCGTGAAGGTCCAGGTCGTGGGGGGACGCACGTCGCGCGCGCCCAGCAGCGCGTCTGCCGCCACCGCCGGATGGGTCAGGAACATCGGCTCGATCGAGTTCTGGAAGAACGGCGCCTTGCCCTCCTCGTAATAGACGTCCAGATCCTGGAGGGGACCTGCGACCTTCGCCGAGGTCATGTTGTCCTTCTCCATGAGGACGCCGGCCTGGAGTGCATTGAAGTAGCTGAGCCCGTTCCCCTGATTGGCGAGGACGTCGTGGAACGAGGGGAAGCTGTCCTTCGGGTGGATGTAGCTCCCGGCGCCGTCCTTGATCCCGAGACTGAAGGAGACCTTCTCGCCGGGCACGAAGAACCTGCCGTTCGCGGGCGTGGAGATCGTCGCCACCGGCTCGAGGCCGAAGGCGCACGTCACCGGCTTGTTCACGTCTCCATCGATGAAGCAGGTCTTCGGGAGAGTGTCCTGGTTCACGAACCTGACCGGGAAGTGGAAGGGCTTGCCCTTCATCGCGCTCCAGGTGACCCGGATCACGCCTTCACCCGCCAGGGCCCTGCTGATGCGCAGCGTCTTCTGGGGAGCGGTGGACAGGACCGTATCGAACCGCATGTACGTGTAGGTCTTCGGCGCTGGCGCCGGCGGAAATCCCGCGCCAGCAGGCTCGGGCGGATGGACCTCGAGGTCGCCCGGGAACTTCGGCGGGCCGATGTAGCGATGATCCCACGCAACCTGAGTGTGGCCGGAGGCGAGGTTCTCCGCGAGGAACTCGCTGCGCTGGTGCGTCTGGGAAGCGCGGACGGTTCCGTCCCGGTCCAGCACCTCGACGAGGAACGAGTCGTCCGTCGCGTTCATCCAGTTTGCGCCAGAGAAGATGACGCGGTGGAGGAACGCGTTCGGATTGGGGACCTCGTCCGCCGGCGTCCACACCTCGCCGGTCTTTCCGATGTTGGTCCAGTCGAGGGTCGCGAAATCCGACGCCTCGCGGAACCAGCGGATCACCGAGCCCATGTCCCGCGGATCATTGTGCTGATTCTCGACCCCTTGCATGAACGTGAGCTGGTTCACGAAGTAGTCCGTCTCCGTGATCAGCACCAACGGCTCGGTCGCAGGCGCCTGACCCGGCAGCTGCCAGCTCTTGCATTCGGACGGATAGGGATAATCGAACTTGAGCGGCTCGTTTCCCGCCGGTTCAGGCGGCTTTCCCACCGGCTCACCGGTGGGGAGGTACGCGCAGCCGTTGTACATCTGAAGCGCCAGCCGGATCGCACCCGAGTCAGGACCTCGATACGGGTCGAATGCAGTGGCACCGCGGCCGGCGATGTTCTCGTCGTCCGAGGTGTTGAGGAGCTTGCAACCGGTCAAAACGCTGCCGAGCAGCACCGCGCTCAGCACGACGTCGCGAATCGACATCCGAGGAAGCCTTTTCATTCGAGAGGGTAAGCGAATGTTATGGGCTGAACTGTATGGCGGTCAATCAACCGTCCGGGCGGTTTGGAGTGGTTAAAAGCGCACACTCGCACACGGCCAGTGACGTGCCCGAGGGTTGAGGTTGAGAAGCCCGAGGCCCGCCAGTACCCTCCGAGCACTCTGCCCATGGTCAATGCAACTCGAATCACACCGGTCCTCGTCGCGCTCGCCACACTGCTGAGCGGATGTGAGCAGGAGACGCCGTTCCCCACGGACGACGAGCTCGTGCAACTCAGAGGGATGTATCGCCTTCGGACGCCGCCCCGGGATCCGACGAACGCCCTCGCCGACGATCCCCGCGCCGTGGCGCTGGGGAAGCGGTTGTTCAACGATCCTCTGCTCTCGAGCTGCGGCACCGTGTCCTGCGCCACCTGTCATCCGGCGCCGGGCTACGCAGATTCGAAGGCGTTCAGTCAAGGGTGCGGTGGCGAGACCCGACGTCACGTTCCCACGCTGCTCAACGTGGCCTTCTCGCCCTGGCTGATGTGGGACGGGAGAGCGGACAGCCTCTGGGCACAGGCGCTGTTGCCGCTCACGGACCCCGTCGAGATGGCCGGCACTCCAGCGCTGTTCCGCCAGCGCCTGACGGAGGACTATCGGGCCGAGTACCTGGAGCTCTTCGGCGTCGCTCCCGAGGAGGAGACGGACGACAACCGGCTCCAGGCGAGCCTCGGTAGGCTCCTCCACGCCTACCAGCGCACCCTGATTCGCGTCGAAACGCCGTTCGACGAGCAGCTGCTCGCGTATCTGGACGCAGTGGAGAAGGAGGAGCACCAGACCCTCCCGCTCCACTTCCAGCTCAAGACCTTCCTTCGGGATGGGCAGTGCGCCCTCTGCCACAAGGGGCCGATGCTGACCGACGACGACTACCACAACATTCGTCTCGGGACCGAAGGGGGGACGCCTCCAGCTGATCAAGGGCGGCTGGCGGGTATCGAGACCGTCCTCGCGTCACCGTTCAACGGGGCGGGGGAGTACAGCGACTCGAGGACCCACGGGCAGGGGAAGCTGGACGCCGCGAAGAACGAGGACCGGCGCCTCTGGGACGGGGCGATGAGGACCCCGACGCTGCGCAACGTGGAGCTGACCGCGCCGTACATGCACGACGGGCGCTTCGCGACCCTCGAAGAGGTGGTCGACTTCTACGACAAGGGGGGCGATCCGGACGGGACGTTCTACGGCACGCCCGCCGAAACGATCGTTCCGCTGGATCTCACCGACGAGCAGAAGGCGGCGCTGGTCGAGCTGCTCAAGTCGATGACCGGGACCGACGCGCCCTGACCCCTGCGCAGTTCGAATCGCGCCGCCATTGTCGTTTGCGCACTTACTTGAGCGCTCTTTTTGACACTGGGTAAGTGAGTTCTGTACGGTTCTCCCGCTTACTTGCTTGCCCTGCTTCCGTTCAGGCCAGCCTTGGGAGAACAATGCGAACGCATCCGTCTCGTCCGCAACGCGCGCAGCGCCCGAACCACTGGCGTTCGCTCGTCGCCGCGTCGTTGTCCACCCTTCTGGTAGGCCCGATGGCGTTGGCGGAAGAACGGTCCGATGTGCCCGCGCTCGCGCCGTTCACGGTGCCCGCGAGCAACCGGGTGCTGCCCGTTCCGTCGCAGCTCGCCGGGCTCGACTTCGCCGACCCGGCCGACCCGGAAGAGGAGTCGCTGGGTTCCATCGAGGAGCGCGCGCTCGAGCTGCAGAGCCAGGTGACGGTGCAGACCGCTGCCCGCCGTCCCCAGCGGCTGCAGGAAGTCCCGATGACGGTGTCGTGGATTCCCGCGTCCGAGCTGGAGGCCACCGGCCAGTTCAGCCTGTGTGACGCGATCCAGTACTTCCCGGGGATGGAGTGCCGCCGCGGGCCGATGCGCAAGGCTGCGATCAGCGCGCGCGGGCTCGGGGCCAACTTCCTGTCGAACCGACTCCTGCTGCTGCAGGACGGTCGACCCCAGACGGATCCCTGGACGGGACAGTTCTACGGCGACGAGTCCGTGCCGCTCACGAACGTGAAGCAGATCGAGGTCATCCGCGGGCCGGGGTCCTCGCTCTACGGCACCAACGCCTTCAGCGGCGTGATCAACGTCATCCGGCGCAACCCTTCGGACATCATGACTGAGGGCAGGGACGTGGGCGTGGACGCCCGGGCGCTGGCGGGCCAGAACGGCACCTATCGGTTGCAGACCACCGCGGCCGGTCGCGTCGGGGATCTCGAGGCGCTGGTCAACTACTACGGCCTGACAACCCAGGGCGCGGGGATCTTCGACGACGCGGCCCGGGGCATCGAGGACAAGAACGAGTGGGCGACCACGCACCAGGTCTCGGGCAAGGTGCTCTTCGGGCCGCTGACCCTGGACGCGGAGTACACCGACTCCGGGATGGGCCGTCCCGGCGGCACCCACATCTCGACCGTGGGCAACTGCGGACGGTGTCACTTCACCCCGAACGACTCCGAGCACGTCCAGAACTTCAACGGCAGCGTGCAGCTGGACCACAAGTTCAGCGACGTGCTGCGGGTGTTCGCCCAGGGCTACACCCTGTTCAAGCGCCGCGAGGTCGCCATGGAGAACATGGTGACCGGGGGCATGGAGTCCACGCTCGGCAAGCGGAACCGGCTGGGCGGCGAGGCGCGCGCGCTGCTGTCGGTCGGTGACTTCAACCTGACCTTCGGCGGCGACGTGAAGCATGACACGGTGAACAACCTCAACATCCTCGCCGAGTTCACGCCGGAGGACATGCGGCAGACGATCTTCGGCGGCTTCGTCGACGGCGAGCTCCGCCTGTTCAAGCGGCTCGTGCTCAGCGGCGGGGCTCGCTACGACCACTTCGAGATCCCCGAGAACGTCTGGCGCAACAACGAATCGCAGCTCTCACCGCGCGGAAGCATCGTGTTCCACGCCGTCCCGGAGCTGCTCACGTTCCGCGCCAACTACGGTCGCGCCTTCCGCGCGCCGACGCTCTCCGAGCTCGCCATCAACCAGCAGATGTACGCGTCGACGCTGCTGGGGAATCCGTTCCTGCAGGCAGAGACCCTGGACACCCTGGAGTTCGCCGTGGACGTCTGGCCGGCCGACGGGAAGATCCGCCTGACCGGCACCGCCTTCTACAACAACGCGAAAAACTTCATCAACCAGGACTTCACCCTCGGCTCGACCTCGCGCTTCGTCAACGTCGGCGACGCGCGGGTCGCGGGTGTCGAGCTCGAGGCGGCGGCGCAGGTGCCGGCGATCAACTCCTCGTTCCACCTGGCGTACCAGTACCTCGATGCGCTGAGCGTGGTGGACGGCGTGACCGTGGGCCCGCTGGATTACGCCCCCAAACACCGCGTGTACTTCCGCGGGCGCACGAACATCGGCAACATCGCCTTCGCGGAGTTCTTCGGACTGGTCGTGGGTCAGCGGTTCGACCCGGGCTTCCACGTGGATCCCGTCACCGGCCAACCCACCACCCGGGTGAGCCTCGATCCGTACCTTGTGGCCAATACCCGGGTCGGCGCGAACGTGCTGCCCGGTCTGTCCGTGGCGCTGCTGGGGAGCAACATCTTCAACTCCGACTTCCAGGAGGTCTACGGCTATCCCTCCGCGCCGATGAGCCTGTTCCTCGAAGCCCGCTACAACTACTAGGCGCGCCGTTCCACCGGGGGATGCAGCGATGGCTGAGCGAAGCGCCCTCGACGGGTGGATCGACAGTGGTGCCGGCTGGCGGCTGTTCCCGCATCTGATCGTGCGGACCACCGGCTTCGCCTTCGACGTGCTGGACCGGCTCCGGTACACGGAGGCCGGGCGCGCCGCGGCGGAGATCGCGACGCACGAGGCGACGCTGGAGG
>JBAWAM010000617.1:0-13912 GCA_049589315.1 Myxococcaceae bacterium | reverse complement strand
TATGGCGAGAAGCGTGAAGGCCGCAGCGCGCCCGGCGATCGACGCGGCGCACCTCGGTCTGGACCCCGTGGCCCCGGTGGAAGCACCGGCCGTGGAGCCGCCGGTCGCCCGCCCGCCGGCCGAAATGGCGGCCGGAGTGGGCCCGGGCGCTGATATAACGGCGCCCTCCGATGCGCCGAGCCTACGCCTTCATCGTTTCCGCAGCACTCGTGTGTACCGGCTGCCATGGCAGCCGGGACCAACTCCTGGCAAACCTGCAGAGCATACGCCCCGAGGAACGCGCCCTCGCCGTAAGGAAGCTCGCTGACCAGGGGAACCCCGATGACCTCGTCCTGTTCACCCGGGCGGCGAAAGACACGGCCGCGCTCGTCCGCGCCGAGGCCGCCGCGGCGCTTGGGCGCAGCCAGGACACGAGGGTCGTAGACCTCCTCGGCGAGCTGCTGGGCGATCCCGACGAGGCTGTCCAGGCGCAGGCGGCGGCCGCGCTCGCAGAGATCAAGAACGACAAGGCGAAGGCCTATCTCACCCTCCAGTACGCGCGCCGTGGCAGCACCACGCGCCAGGCGATCGTCGAGGCGTTGAAGGCGGCCAACGTTCCGGGCGCGATGGCCTCGGTCGTCGCTGCCGAATCGCAGTCCATCTGGGAGCGCAACCTGAAAGCGCTCACCGACGGATCCCTCCCCGAACGCGTCGCGGCCGCAGAGGAGCTCGGGAAGAGCGGCCGGGTCGAAGCGGTCAACCGGCTCCTCCCGCTCATCCAGGACAGCCACGTCATCCTGGCAGCGGCGGCAGTCCGCGGGCTCGGATACGCCGGTGATCCGCGTGCGGTCGAGCCGATTGCCGGCCTGCTGAGCGAGAACTTCCCCGAGCTGAGGGAAGCTGCCACCGAGGCGTTGGTCCGGCTTCGGGATCCCAAGGCCCTGCCTCGTCTGAAGGAGATCGCCCTCGAGAAGAGCACCGCGTCCCCGCTGGCCACGGCGGCCATCATCGCGCTGCCCGAATCGGCTGAGTCCTCGAAGGCCCTCTGTGAGCTCGCGCTCGGTGCTGCTCCCGAGGAAGCGCGCACTGCCGCCCGGGCCATGCGTTCGCGCGGAGGTTGCGCGCTCGAGCCCATCCTGGAGAAGCTCTCCCGGCGTGCCGATCAGATCGATTCCCTGCACGCGCTGCAGGGCCTCGGACCGACCGCCGTCGCAGCGATTCCGAAGGTCGTGCCCGTCATCGGGGCCTCGGATTCCGAGGTGAGGCTCGAAGCCATCCGCGCTGCCTCGGAGCTGGGAGATGCCACCGCCGTCGAAGCCCTTCGCAAGGTGTACGACCAGGAGGTGAAGCGGATCTCCGAGCTGCGCGCAGACTGGATCTCCTCGAAGCTCCCGGCGGACTTCGCGTCGGAGTCCTCGAATCCGGTCGACCCGAAGACGCTCAAACACAACGAGCTCATGCGCCGCGTGCGAGAGTCCAACCGCGCAAGGCTGAAAGAGGCGGGCAAGGAGATCTTCCTCCGCGAACCGGTTCCGGCGGAGGTCATCGACGACCTTGCGGAGGGAGAGCTCGTGCCTCTCGCCAGCACGCTCGAGGCACTGGGCAGGATGAAGTCAGAGGGCGCGCTGCAACTCCTCGAGCCCTGGCAGAACGATCCGAGCCCCTCGATCCGTGCAGCCGCCAGCGTGGGGCTGACGGCGCTCGGGCCCGAAGGCATCGCGCGCGCGAAGGCGTCGCTGCTCGATGCTTCGCGCGACGTGCAATCGGCCGTCGCGCTGGCCCTCGCCGAACAGGGGAATGCAGGTCAGGCGCCGATTGCCGAGATCCTCCCGAAGCTCGCGGCAGACCGGCTGCCGTTCCTGAGCGCGATTGAGCGCGCCGGTCCGGCGCCCGTCATGACCGAGGCGCTCATCACGGTTCTGAAGGAGGGAGGCGCGGAGGCAATCCTCGCAGCCCAACTGCTCGGGCGACTCCAGGCGAAGGAGGCCGTCGAGCCGCTCATGAGCCATCTCGAGGAGACCACCTCGGTCGCGCGCCGGCATGCGATCGTCGCGCTTGGACAGATTGGCGATCCGCGTGCTGCAGAGATCATCGCGCGCGATCTGAACCACGAGATCTCCGACGTTCGCGCGGCCGCAGTCGAAGCGCTGGACGCGCTGAACGTGAATCCCCGTCCGAGCGCATTGGACGCGCTGAAAGGCGACTACTACCGCCGCGTCCGGGACGCCGCCGATGCGGCCCTGGCAGAGGGGACGGGCGAGCCGAAGACGATAGAGGCGAAGACCCCGGTGGAATAGGCCCCGGGGGGCTACTCGCTGCGGGCGCGGACGCGGCCCACATACTCCTCGCGGGTGATCACCCTCTTCTCGAGGAGGATCTCAACCAGCCCGCGCAACGCCCGCACCTGACCGGAGACGACCCGTTCGAGGTCGGCGATTCGCTGGTTCAACGCTGCAAGCTCCCGGGCGACATCAGAGGAGGGCGCCTGGTTCGCAACGAGCTGCTGCGGGTCGAACTCCGGTTCCGAGACCCCGAGTTGGCCTGGCGTGGCGGTGTTCGACGCGACAGTGTTCTCGCCATAGTAGTGATGCCGGATGGCCCGGTCGATCGACGAGCCCGCGGCGACGGCCACGTGGATGCGCAGCCCCGTGTAGACGGTGAGCTCCTGCAGCGCTTCGACGTTGGTCGGGTCCGAGGTGGCGAGGGTCACCATCTTCTGTTCGCGATCGCCGGCGATGGGGAACACGCCGTAGCGCTCGGCAATGTCCACCCGGAGGAGGCCCAGCACGCCCGGAGCCAGTTCGAGGGTGTCCAGGTCGACCTGGGGCAGCTGGAGCTGCCGCGAAAGGGCGAGGGTCATCGAGCTCTCGTCGACGAAGCCCATCTCCACGAGGGTCCGGCCCAGCTTGCCGCCCCACTTACGCTGCTCGGAGAGGGCTGCGTTGAGCTGGGCGTTCGTCACCAGCCCCGCGTCCGAGAGAATCTCGCCGAGGCGTTTCTTTCTGTTCAGGCCGGATTGCGTCGTGACGGGAATGCCGCTCATTGTTGGCTCGGAATCCTAGCACCCGTCCGCCAGGAACAAAAAAGGGGACTCCCAACGGAGTCCCCCAGGAGACAGCGAGCGTCCTTCGGCCTATGGAACTGCCGGTGACGCAGTGACCGGCTGGGTCTTCGGGTCGAGGCCCTTTGCCACGGACTTTTCGGCGGCGCTCAGCGGCTCGGCGCGGAAGAGCTTCCAGTTCGCCTGGTCACCCTCGATGGCGAACACCGCCGCCAGGCCGGTGCTCTTCGTCGAGTCGTTCATCTCCCAGCCCATGCCGTCCGCCGGGCCGGGGTTGAGGAACAGGCTCTTCGACGTCTGGCCCTCCTTCACCAGAGTGGCGCCGGCCGCGGAGTCGACGGCGCGCGCACCGGCCTCCTTGATGTTGGAGAAGACCCCGAACGGGATCTTCGCCTCGGTGATGGCGCGGGTGATTTCGGTGTCGCCCACGTTGCCGCCGGACGAGGCGTAGTCGAGCGCCTGGCTTCCGTCACCGCGCGGCGGGCCGTGCGCGACCAGGACGACCGGCGACTTCGCCTCCTTCGAGACGCGGATGACCTCGTCCACCGTGCTCTTGAAGTACTGACAGCCGGTGGCGCAGCTCAAGTACGAAGGGTCGTGATAGCCGGGCAGCGACACCAGGGTCGCTTCGGGGAACTCCACCGCGCGGACCTGG
Source organism: Myxococcaceae bacterium (assembly GCA_049589315.1). Lineage (GTDB taxonomy): Bacteria > Myxococcota > Myxococcia > Myxococcales > Myxococcaceae > JBAWAM01. Next base: position 10,217 of record JBAWAM010000617.1, on the reverse strand, counting down.
TTCATGTTGACCACGTTGGGCGCAGTCTTCTGGGCTTCGAGCACGCCGTTGGTGAAGTCGGCGCGGCACTCGCGGTTACCGGCGATCACGAAGACAGGGAGCTTCGACTCGGCGATCGCGGTGAGCGCGCGGGTGATCCCGGAGGCCGTTTCCGCCACGTCGCCGGTGACCACGATCGCGTCCGCCTTCTGCTCCTTGAAGAAGGCGTTGTACTTCTTGATGTTCAGCAGGTTGGCGCCGGAGTCCTCGTTGACCGGCCCCAGCACGCCAAGCACCAGCTTGCCGTCAGAATCCTTGTCCGCGAAGGTGAGCTTGTATCCAGTGAGGTTGGCGGTGCGGCCCGCGAAGTTGACCTGGGTCGGCGGGGCGAGATCGACGGGGCCCGCGCACTCCTCGTCGGCCCTCTGCTCGGGAGGCAGGACCGGCTTCGGGAGCACAGCCTGGGGCGCCGGCTTCACGGGCTGGGCATCGGCCGGCTTTTCGTCCTTCTTGCAGCCCGCGAAGAGCAGGGCAGCGGAAGCTGCCGAGACGGCGACGGCCCGGAAGTTGCGGCGGAAATTCGGCTTCATTGAAAGGTCCCCTCCTGGTTGATGCAGCGCACAAGTACCTCGACCGGGGCTCCGGGTCCAGATCCGCCGCCCGAAATGGGAGTACACTCGGAACCATGCGGAACCTCGCACTCTTTCTTGTCTCCCTGACCTTCCTTGCCTCCGGCTGCGCACACAAGCGGCTGTCCGGAACGGATCTCGACGCGGTGTCCCAACCCGCGTTCATCTCGCGCATCGAGGACGGCGCCGGCCCCCGTTCCGACGTGTTCAGGGGCGATGGCGTCTACCGTCCGAAGCTCAAGAAGCTCGACCCCCGGGAGGCAGACCGTCGACTCGCGGTGAAGCTGGGCAAGGGCATGAGTCGCTTCGAGGTCGCCGAGCGTCTTCGCGCGACCACGGCGTCGATGCTCCCACCGGAGCGGCCATGGACGCACACCCTGAATCCGGCCGCTGTGGCGCAGGCGCTCCAGAGCTTCCTCGTAGACGAGGTGCCGGCGAACCCGCCCGACTACGAGCTGGTGGGAGAGCTCGGGGCGGACACCATCGTCGAGTTCGTGATCGAGGAGTACGGCATGCGCAGCGACGGCGGGAAGGCCGGCGCGTACATGCTCGGCTACGGGCGCATGTTCCGGATCGGCGGCGGCGAGATCTGGCGGCGCAGCTTCGAGGTGGACTCGCTCGAGGCGGGGCTCCCGGGCGTTGACCCGTTCGCAGTGGGGAAGGATCCACAGCTCTACCAGCAGCTCATGCAGGACATGCTCGACGGCGTGGCCACCCAATTCGCAAAGGATCTCTCCCCGAGCGATCGTCGCGGCGGCGGAGAGGTGCTCCCGGCGAGCGGCACCGGCGTGAAGAAGCACGAGGGCGACTCGCAGGCTCCGCAGAAGTTCACGGATGACGAACTCCCGCCCGGCGAGCTGCCCGCGCCCGATGAGGCGGACCCGATCTAGCGGCGAGCCCGCCTCATCTGAAAAGGAAGTACTCGGCCAGCAGCACCAGGGTTCCCAGGAGGAGACTGAGCAGCGTCACCGGCACGCCGATCTTCAAGTACTTCGTGAAGCTCATCTCCACCCGATCCCGGGCGAGCTCGAACACGATCAGGTTCGCCACGCTGCCGATCAGCGTGAGATTTCCCGCCAGCGTCGACGCGAGCGAGAGCACGTACCACCCCAGCGTAGGATCCTGGAGGGTGGGCACCCAGTGGCGGGCGAGCATCACATACGGCACGTTGCTGAAGATGTTCGAGGCGATGAGCGTGAGCGTTGCGAACCCGAACGTCTCCTGCGGAATCGACCCGTGCAGGAGCGGATCGAAAAGGCCCCGCATGTCCTCCGCCCAGCCCTCCTTGTGCACCCCGTAGACGACCACGAAGAGGCTGGCGAAGAAGAGCAGCAGGACCCAATCGACCTTCTCCAGTGCCCATCGCGGCGGGCGCGAGGAGAAGGTCATCACCACGGATGCGCCTGCCAGCGCGCTCCACCCCATCGGCAGGCCCGCGAAGAAGGCAGCGATGACACCGGCGAGGACCATCAACGTCAGCGTCATCAGCCGGCGATCAATCGGCGGCGGCGGAGGATGCGGCTCGAACTGCCGATCCGGCAACTCCTTCTTGAACACCAGCAGGAGAATCCCGATCACCACGCCCGTGGAGATCAGCGCTGGCAACGTCATGTACGCCGCGAAGGTCGCGTAGGGGATTCCCGACGCCCCCTGGATCAGCATGTTCTGGGGATTGCCGGTGAAGGTCGCCGCCGAACCCGCGTTCGAGGCCATGCACACCGCGAGCAGGTACGGCACCGGCGGCAACTTCGCGTCGGCCACCGCGGCCAGCACCAGCGGCGTGAGCATCAGGCAGACCGTGTCGTTCACCAGGAATGCCGACAGCACGGCGCTGATCCCCGCCACGGCCACCAGCAGCATCCTCGGCGTGCGCGCGAGCCGTACCGCGTAGTACCCGGCCGTCCGGAAGAAGGCGGCCTCGGTCAGGTACGAGGCCAGCATCATCATCCCGAGCAGCAGCACGAGCGTGTCGAAGTCGATCGCCCAGCGCGTCGGATCACTGCTGTGTCCGAACACCTCCGCCGGGGTGACCACGCCGACCACGACCATCAGCACCGCGCCGAGCAGCGCGCCGCCGGGTCGGTCCAGCTTCACGAACGGAAGCCGCGTCCCGGCGATGAACACGTAGGTGAACAGGAAGATGGCGAGGGCCAAGCGGCGGCGGAACATAGCCGTGGCCGAAGAAGGCACAAGCCGCATGTCCGGATGCCGACGCAGACGCAGACGCGCGTCTTCTGTCTCAGCCCGGAGCCGCCCCTCTGCTACAGTCCGCGCCCTCTTCGGTGAGAGGCGACGTGGTCGAGCTCGACGGCAGTCAGGGCGAGGGAGGGGGACAGATCCTCCGGACGGCGCTCACTCTGTCGCTCATCACCGGCCGTCCCTTCGAGATCACCCACATCCGCGCCAACCGGCGTCCTCCCGGGCTGCGTCCCCAGCACCTTGCCTGCGTCCGTGGGGCCGAGGCGATCTCCGGGGGGCGCAGCGAGGGCGCGCACGTGGACGCGGATCACCTGGTCTTCGAACCGGGGGCGACGCGCGCGGGCGATTACGAGCTCGACGTCGGCAGCGCAGGAAGCACGCCGTTGCTCCTTCAGTGCCTGTTCTTCCCCCTCGCGCTCGCCGGAGGCGGTTCGCTGCTCCTTCGGGGCGGTACACACCTGCCGCACAGCCCGACGTATCACTATCTCTCCTGGATCTGGGCCCCGACCATGGCCGCCTACGGGCTCGGCATCGATCTGCAGCTCCGATACGCCGGGTTCTATCCCCAGGGGGGAGGGGAGCTCCGCGCTGCCATTCCGCCGCCGGGAGAGCCGCCGTCGGTGGTCGACCTCCCCGCGCGCGGAACCCTGCGGGACGTGCACGTCACCTCGTTCGTGGGCGGGCTTCCCTTCCAGATCGCCGAGCGACAGGCGAAGGCCGCGGTGTCGAGCCTCCGCGAGCATGGGATCAACGGCGAGGCGGAGAAGCTCCCACTGCCGACCATGCGCTCGGTGGGAACCACTGTCTTCGTCCGCGCGCAGTTCGAGAACACCGCCGCCGGGTTCAGCGCGCTCGGCGAGCGCGGGCGGCGCGCGGAAGAGGTCGGCGGCGACGCCGCTGCGCAGATGATCGACTTCATGCAGTCGGCGGGAGCGCTCGACGAGCACCTGGCAGATCAGATCCTGATCCCGGCCGCGCTGCTGGCCGCAGGACGGCTGGGTTCGGGCACTCCGGGCGAGACGCTGTTCACGACCTCACGGGTGACGAACCACCTGACCACCAACGCGACGGTGCTCGAGCAGTTCCTGCCGATCCGGATCGAGGTCAGTCCTTCGGCCGAGATCCGCGTTCGCCCGTCGTGACCGCGCCCATCTCCTGCGCAAGGTTCCTCCAGGTCCGGATGCCGAACGGAGCGGCCACCACCAGCGCGATCGCCATCAAGCCGACCGCGCGCCAGGGGAACGGCTTTTCAATCTTCTGCAGCGCATCGGCATAGTGGTTGACGCGGCTCGTGGGGACGGACCGCTGGTGCGGCTGCCTCGCTTCGTCGAATTCGCCGAGCCCCTTAGGCGGCGGAGCGGCGAGGACCCCTGCGCTGGAGAGAACGAAGACGATCAGGACGAGTGCGCGCATGGCGGGCGGATATTACACGGCCAACCCGCCCGGCTGAACAGCGCTTGCCGCCGCGCCCGGGAAGCATTAGCCCGGGGGATCCACATGCGTTTCATTCTTCTGCCGCTGCTCAATCTCATCCGCATCTTCTGGCGCGTGCTCACGGCGCCCCTCCGGGCGATGGGGGCCCCGCGCCGCCCCGAATACGTGCGGTTCCGGTTCACCGGCGACCCCTCCTGGCGGCGCTCTGCCCGGCGGAGATGGGCGCTGTTCCAACGCACGGATCCCGCAACGGTCGATTCACTCGAAACCCTGCGAAGGCAGCTCGAGGTCCTGGCGAGGGACCGGCGCGTCGTCGGCGTGATCATCGAGGTCGACGGACTGGAGGCTCCGCCGGCCAAGCGGGACGCGCTCGCGGAGATGTTCCGCGACTTGCGGGCCGCCGGGAAGAAGGTCGTCGGATACGGCGTGACCGTCTCGAACGCCGAGTACGAGCTGCTCTGCAGCACCGACAGGATCGTCCTCCCGGCCGCGGGACGAATCGATCTCACCGGCTTTTCCGCGGAGGCGAGCGCGTTGGGAGGCGCCCTGGCGCGGATCGGGGTCAAACCGCACTTCCTCCGACGCGGTGAGTACAAGACCGCGCCGGAGATGTTCACGCGAGAGGACATGTCCCCGGCTCAGCGTGAGACCACCGAGCGGCTGCTCGATGAACGCTATCTGCGGCTGATCGACCGGGTCGCCGCTGGCCGGAAGATGACGCCTGACGACGCGCGCAGGCGCATCGATGTCGGGCCGTTCAGTGCGCGGCGGGCGAAGACCGAGGGTCTGATCGACGACTTGTGCAGCGAGCCGGAGCTGCCCGCGCTGCTGGCACCGGAGGGACGCAAGCCGGAGAACGAGGAGGGGAGGCCCGAGGCACGGGTGGGCACGTGGTCGCGGTACCTCGCCTCGCGCGTGTGGCCGCCGGGCGCGTGGAAGCGGGTGCGGCCGACGCCTCCGGTCGGGGTGGTGCCGATCAACGGGATGATCGCCGAAGGACGTGGCGGAACGCTTCCGGCGGGGCCGGTGGTCGCGGGCTCGGTCAGCATCATCTCCGCGCTGGATCGCGCGCGGCGCAATCCTCGGGTCCCGGCGGTGGTGGTCTACGTCACCAGCCCGGGCGGCTCTGCGCCTGCGAGCGAGATGATCCTCGACGCGGTGAAGCGACTCGCGCGGAAGAAGCCGGTGGTGGCGTACTTCGATCGCGTGGCGGCCAGCGGCGGGTACATGGCGGCGTGTGGTGCGAAGGAGATCTGGGGCGGCCCCGGCGCGATCGTCGGCTCGATCGGCGTGTTCGGCGGAAAGTTCGACGTGTCCGGACTGCTGAACCGGATCGGCGTGCACCGCACGCTGATCACCCGCGGCGAGAACTCGGCGATCCACTCACCCTCGCGCGGGTTCACCGAGCACGAGCTCCGGTCGCTCGAGGCGGAGATGGACGAGACGTATCAGACATTCCTCGAAATCGTCTCCGAGGCGCGCGGCCACACGAAGGAGGAGCTCGAGCCGAGGGCGGGGGGCCGGGTGTACTCGTCGGACCACGCCCGGGCCGAAGGCCTCATCGACCGGGTGGGGACCTTCGAGGATGCCTGCCGTCGCGCCCTGGAACTCGCCGGGAAGGCGCCGCCTGCCCGCGTCGACGTCCAGGTCTTCACCACCCGTCCGCCCGGCGCTGGCCTGCTCGGGATGCTTCGTCAGCTCGCGCTCGGGAGCGCCCGCGTGTACGCGCTCTGGTGGCCATGGATCCGGGTGACCGGTGAGGGCGCAATCGGACCGGCAGACTCGGTCTGATCAGGTGCTAGAGTTCGGCCACCTTGGCGCGCCGTACTCTCTTCATCGCCGTTGTCGTTGCTGCCTTCGTCGGTTGCGCCACACCGCGTTCCGGACCGGAGACGGTGGCCCAGGCCTATGCCCAGGCGCTCCGAGAGGGACGGCTCGACGACGCGTACGCGCTCACGGCCAGCCGCTCCGACGCAGCCTCCCGAGAGGATCTCGCGCAGCAGTATCCGGACGAGGCCTCGCGGAACGCCCGCACCGACGCGATCGAGCAGTCGCTGGACCAGTTCACCAGCCAGGACGGCGCGATCGTCGTGGTGCGCGAAGGGGATGGTTGGCGCGTGGTCGACCTGTCTGTGGAGAGTGGCGCACGCAAAGCGCTGGAGGCGTTCCTCGTTGCCGCCGAATCCGGTGACTTTGCGGCCGCCTGGGGACTGCTCTCGGGTGAACTCCGGGCGCGCTACACACCTGAACGGCTGGAGGCGGACTTTCGCGCAGAGCCCCTTGCCCGCGAGCGGCTCGTGCGGGCGAGGGCGGCGCTCGCACAGGCGCCGGTGATCGAGGTCGACCTCGTGGCGTTTCCGGTGGGAGAGGGGCGCGCCGTCCGGCTCCGACGCGAAGAGGGCGGCTACCGGGTCGTCTCGCTCGAATGAGCCGTCCCACCGACGAGCAGCTCCGCCGACTGGGCGCGAGCCTTCGGGAGATCGACTCTGCCACGCTGCACCGGGATCCGGAGGAGGGGCCCGTTCGCTGGTTCCAGGGGGAGCGGGGGACCGAGATTACCATCTGGCTGGACGAGCGGGGGGCCGCCCACCATATCCAGCTCGTGTTCGCGCGCGCTTCGGTGGAGTGGCGCGGGAGCGGACTGGTCACCGGTGCCTTCGAGAACCGGGGCAGCACGGCCGGCGGCCGCTACGACCCCTACCTGTTGAGCGCCGGGACCGGAGCGGATCCCGAGGTCTGCCAGGCCGCGCTGCTGCTCCTCGAAAGCGCGGAAGTCGGGACCGAGGTCCTCGCCCCGTTGATCGGCGCACTCCGGGGACAGGCTACTTTCTTGACCGGGAGCGGAGGGTTCCGACCGTCCGAGAAAAAGTAGCCTGTCCCTTTTCCGGCGAGCGTGCCATTCGGATGCGGCGCGGGTTCGACGCGGTTAGCCATCGCTCGTTGACAGGGCGACAGGTGTCCTCAATTCTGCGCGCCCCTACGGAGGCTTACACACCATGACCGAACAGGACGTCCTCAACGCGCTCGCGAACGTGATGGATCCCGAGCTGAACATGCCCCTGGTGAAAGCGGGCATGATCAAGGATGTCCGAGTCGACGGGAGCAGCGTCCGGCTCAAGGTGGAGCTGACCACGCCGGCCTGCCCGATGAAGGGGAAGATCCAGGCGGACACTGAAGATGCGCTGCGCAAGGCTGGCATCGAGCAGTTCGACATCGAGTGGGGCGCCAAGGTCCGCTCTGCGCCCGAGGGCGTGTCGAAGGAGCAGCTCCTCCCGGGCGTGAAGAACGTCGTGCTCGTCGGCGCGGGAAAGGGTGGCGTCGGCAAGAGCACCGTCGCGCTGAACCTGGCGGTCGCGCTGGAGAAGTGCGGAGCGAAGGTCGGCCTGCTCGACGCGGACTTCTATGGACCGTCGGTGCCCATGATGACCGGCATCCGCCGCAAGCCCGAGTCGCGAGACGGCAAGACCCTCGAGCCGATGACGGCGCATGGCCTGAAGGTCATGTCGATCGGCTTCCTGGTGGAGCCGGATCAGGCGCTGATCTGGCGTGGCCCCATGTTGCACGGCGCGCTGATGCAGCTGGTGCGCGACGTGAACTGGGGTGAGCTCGACTACCTGATCCTCGACCTGCCGCCGGGCACCGGTGACGTCGCGCTGTCGCTCTCGCAGAACGTGCGGGCGGCCGGCGCGGTGCTCGTCACCACGCCGCAGGATGTGGCACTTGCGGACGTCGTCCGCGCGAAGCAGATGTTCGACAAGGTCCACATCCCGGTGCTGGGGATCGTGGAGAACATGAGCACGTTCGTGTGTCCCCACTGCTCGAAGGAGACGGCGATCTTCCACCAGGGCGGCGGGCGCCGGGCGGCCGAGGCCTTCGCCATTCCGTTCCTCGGCGAGGTCCCGCTCGAGCTCCGGGTCCGCGAGGGCGGTGACAAGGGCGTACCGATCGTCGCCGGCCACCCGGACAGCCGCGAGGCACAGGCGTTCATGGAGATGGCACGCAACATCGCCGGCCGGATCTCCACCGTGAACATGCGGGTGAAGCTGCCCGTGATGGCGTAGGGCGCTTTCGTGCGAGAGTGACGTGATGCTTCCCCCCGACGACGACCAGGACTCGAACTTCGATCCTCTCTACGGAGATCAGCCTCCTGCCGAGGAGGCCACGCGCGAGGGCCGTGGGGCCGCCGCGTTCGTCCCCGAGTTCGTCCGCAAGGTCGCCGTCGCGGGCCTGGGCGCTTTGTTCATGACCGAGGAGGGCATCCGCAGCCTCGCCGGTCAGCTCAAGCTCCCGAAGGAGATGCTCGGCTTCATCGTCGGGCAGGCGGAGAAGACCAAGGACGAAGTCGGCCGGGTGATGTCGGACGAGATCCGGCGCTTCCTTCAATCCGACAAGCTCCGTGAGGAGTTCCTGAAGCTGCTCGCCTCGATGAGCATCGAGGTCAAGGCGGAGATCCGGCTCAAGCCGCGCGAGCCGGGCGCTCCGCCGAGCGAGCCCGAGGTCACCATCTCCGAGATCGGAATGGGCGCGCGGAAGACCCCGCGCAAGAAGAAGGAGTAGGCGTGACGGACGCGCCTGCGAAGGTGGAATCCGAGTCGCCGGTTCGACGCGCCTTCCGGAACCCGCTCATGCGTCGCTTGCCGCTGCTGATCATCGCGGTGATCGGGATCTGGCTGTGGCAGACCAGCTTCGGGTCCGAGCGCCAGGTGATCTGGCAGATCCCCGCTTCGATCGGCGCGGTGGAACGTGTGGAGATCCAGCTCCATGACCAGGACGGCGAGCTGGTGAAGCGCGAGGCCTGGTACTTCGAGGACAAGCGACCCGGAGAGCTCACCCAGCAGCTGAAGCTTCGGTCGGGTGAGTATCAGGCGCAGATCTTCGTCACCCGCGACGGGCAGACCCGGACCGTGCAGATGCCCGTGCAAGTCGACGGCGACATCGTGGTCGTCCGGGTTCGTCCACCCCCGGCCGCGCCCGCGCCATAATCGTTCCCGAAAACCGAAGCGCACGTGCTCGCCGAGGCGGATGCCTTTCGCAGGCAGTGCCCGATGGTACGGCGTGTGTGTTCGGGGTGTGCCGCGCCGGGGCCTGCGAGACCTCGGTCAGGGTTCCCCAGAGTGGCTGTGGCTGCATGGGCGCGTCGGATGCAGCCCTACCGACGACGGTTCTGGCCGCCCTCTGGCTCGTGGCCGGATGGAGACGCCGGCGCGGCCATGACGCGTTGACGTGATGACCCAGGGCTTGTGCGTCGATCTGGGGACCCAAACCTTCGCCAGGCGGATTCGGTCCCTAGAAAGGGCTCCCGGCCCTGGCGCTGCCGCTCTGGTGGGTTCGCGGGAAACCGCGGGTCGGGCACTCGCGCGTTGACCCTCTGGAGGGCGCGGCATAAGAGGTCCGCCGTCACTTTTCCCCGAGGATCTTCACCATGGCAGAGCATCTCCTGGTGGTTGGCGCAGGCCAGATGGGCGCGGGCATCGCGCAGGTCGCGCTGCAGGCTGGTCTCACGGTCACGCTCGCGGACATGTCCGCTGAAGCCCTCAAGAAGGGCTCGGATCGGATCGCCGGTGGGCTCAAGAAGCTGGTCGAGAAGGGCAAGCTGGACGAGGCCACGCACAAGGCGGCGCTGGCGAATCTGAGGACCGTCACTTCGATCTCCGAGGCGAGAAACGTCGACTTCGGGGTCGAGGCGGTCACGGAGAACGAAGACCTCAAGCGCAAGATCTTCCTGGCGCTCGACGAGGTGGTCCGTCAGGGCGGGGTGCTCGCGACGAACACGTCGTCGATCCCCATCACCCGCATCGCCGCCGCCACGAAGCGGCCGGAGTCGGTGATCGGGATGCACTTCATGAACCCGGTCCCGGTGATGCAACTGGTGGAGATCATCCGCGGCGCGGCGACCTCCGACGAGACCTACGCAACCACGAAGGCGCTCGCGGAGAAGATGGGGAAGACGACGGTGGTCTCGAAGGACTACCCCGG
>JBAWAM010000616.1:0-3173 GCA_049589315.1 Myxococcaceae bacterium | reverse complement strand
CCCCAACGGAGTCTTCCAGGTTCGGCCTGACGTGCTGACGCCAGAGGGCGCCGGCGCGCGCACCTCATGACTCGCCGGCACGACCGTCCCGGTATCGGAAACCGGGGGAGAAGGAACCAGCGTCGGTTTGGGCATAACCAGCAACGGCGCTTCCTGCACATTGGGCCCAGGCTCACCGGCAGAGATGAAACGCGTCAGCTCGCCCAACGCACTTGACGGTTGACCGTCGGGGGAGGCCTGGATTCCTCCCTCACGGATTCGCTCACCGGTCTCGGTGCTCAGCAGGGTCGCAACGAGCCAGCTGCTTCCGTTCACCTGTCGCACGAGTCGCAGCATCGTGAGCTGCGGAGTCCCCAGCATCGCGGCGAGATTGACTGCGGTGCCGAAGGTAGCCGATTCACTTCCCCCATCGTCTATGCACAGCGTTGGATGAACGTGAACCGCTCCTTCGAAGGCAAGGTTTACGTGTTGATGCATCTCCACCTGAAGCTCCAACATCCTTGGAAACGAGCGCTTCTGACCTAGCGACAAGGCCACCTGATAGGCCCCTGCGGGGAACGATCGTGTGAAGGGGGTCTTACCCACCAGGAATCCGTCCACATAGACGTCCGCATTCGAGGGGCTCGACGTGATGGACAGTGTGGCTTTTTTCGCTCTCGCCAACTCCTTTCGGAGTTGTTCGAAGCGTGCCCGAGTGCTGGGGGCGTAGTAGTCAGCACTTAATTCGTACTTCGGATCGACGCGGAGGACCTGTCGAAAAGCCTCGTCGCCGTCGTCGGTGCGTTCCAGCCGATGAAGGATCAGCCCACTGAGCAGCTGCGCACTGACCCACAGGCTCCACTGGTCTCGACCCGGATGCAGCCGGCGGATCTCTGTCAACACATCCTGGAGTCTCTGCAGCGCTAGGGGATATTGCCCCTGATAGAACTGCTGCCGTATGGCCTCGAGCTGCCGCTGGAGCTCTTCATTGCTTCTGGAAGCTGGTTGCCCCAACCGTTCAGCAATGGGTGGCACTTCGAAGCCAGGCACCCGCCTCTGCATTTCATCCACGAAGGCTCGCTGACCGGCAATGAGCTCCGCGTCGCGACAATCACCGCTCCCCATGATCGCAATCTGCGGCGCCGCCGCCGCAGCGGAGGCTCCCATGACGAGGACAATGCTGGTCCAATTGTGAAGGGTCGCCATGCGCGCGGCCTCGTAGCACGACTGCTGCTTCCGCGCGAGGCTCCAGCAATTTCGCGGCCACGGTCCTGTACTTCCACCGACAGCGACCTTGGCTCTCCCTCTTTCCGCTCCTCGGATCTGATCAACGGGCGGCCCGCCGCTGGCCCCGACCGCAGTCCTCCTGGTATGTGCCGCGCAGTCCATCTGCGTCTTCGACACGTTCGGTGATTCCGCCTCGTTCCTCGCGATGCTCGCTCGCCGAGAGCGTTGAGGGCCGGTAGACGTGGTTCGACCGCACTGGGTTCCAAAGACCAACGAGTGCCGTGTTGGTTGACCTGAGTCCTCGCACGGTTCGGTGCTTCCATGAGTGCGGCCGCCTCGAGCAACAGTCCGTCGGTGTGGACACTCCGGCCCATTCGAGACGGTGAAGGAGTTCCTCCGTTGTCATGAGGCTTCGAATAACGCCACGGCATGTGCCTTGCTCGACGGACCGTCCTAACGCACGCAACGCCGGGGGTACGGGGATGAGCTGGCTGAAGTCGATTGGCGACTCGATTGGGAAGGGCCTGGAGCAGATCGGCGCCGAGATCGGTGAGTTCGGGGAAGGCGTGGCGAAGGGGGTTCAGCGGGCTGCGGCGTCGGTCAACTATGTCGAGCCCTTCGAACGTGTGGTCCAGGGCGCTCGCGACCTCTACGTTGGCGCCGAGAAGCTCTTCACCGGTGCTTCGGCAGAACCGGATCCTCGCACCAAGGTGAATCCCGACTACCGGCAGGCCAACGGGCAGCTGTTCGTCCGCGGGACGGGAGACACCAACGAGATCGATCCGAACGACATCAAGCAGGGGCGGCTGGACGACTGCTATTTCCTGGCGAGCCTCGCTGCGGTGGCGAAGGCGAATCCCGACGCCATCCGACGGATGATTCGTGAAAACGGCGACGGGACCTACACGGTCACGCTCAACGTGCGGCGGCTTCCATGGGAATCGGGCAAGGGCGAATTCAAACAGGTCGAGGAGAGGATCTCGGGCGAACTTCCCTTCATCGACACGTACCCCGCCTTCGCGCGTCCGACGGATGGGCTCGATTCGAAGCCGGAACTCTGGGTTCCTCTGATCGAAAAGGCCTACGCGAGCTACTACGGGCGTTACGCCCACATCGAGAACGCGTTCTCCGGTCACGCCATGGAGGTCATCACAGGCGCTCCTAGCAGATCGCTTCCGCCTCACATGCTCTCGCTCGAGGAGCTCGCTCGCTACGAAACGGCTGGGTATGCGCTCACGATCGCTACCAAACCGGATCTGAAGATCGGCTCGCTCGAGCTCCCCGACATCACGGATCGGGATCCGCTTTTCAAGACCGGAACGCTCGTGGCGAACCACGTGTACTTCGTCGACTCAGTCGATCTCGAAAAGGGCACGGTGACCATCCGGAACCCGTGGGGGCCGACGTACGCGCCGATCGAACTCACGGAGGATCAGTTCCACCGGCTCTTCATCGATGTCTCGCTGAATCCGACGCGGTGATCAGATGGCGTCCGTCACTCCCAGGGCGCTACCCGCCAGGACGGCGCTCCGCGACCGGCTCCTCTCGCTTCTCGGTCGCCTGCGTCTTCGGGGCAGCACCGGTGTCCGGGGCCTTCCCCGAGGCAGGCTCCACGCGTGGCGCCTTCGTCTCGGCGATCTGCTTCGACAAGGTCGCGTCCATCTTCTTCGCGAACGCAGCGAACTCGCCATCTACCGCGCCCATGGAGCGCTTCAGCGTTGCCCAGAACGGGTGCTCGGCTTCTGCCGACTTCACAAGCCCGCGCGCGAGCAGCTCGATCGATGGATCGCGGTCCGCATCGGGCACGGAGCGCAGGGTCAGGAGCAGCTCCTCGGGCGCGGTCCGGGCGATCTCCGCGAGCGCGTCCGAGAGCTCCTCCTGCGCGGTGGCATCGTCTCGAGCCGCCCGGCAGATCTCCACGACCCGGGCGAGCGCGTCCATGTTCCCCTCGGCGGCGAGGTCCGACA
>JBAWAM010000615.1:0-5587 GCA_049589315.1 Myxococcaceae bacterium | reverse complement strand
GCGCAGCACCGGGGTCGACGGGCCGACGGTCGCGCCGGGGTCGAGCCGCCGCTCTGCCACTGTGCCGTCGAACGGCGCGACCAGCCGCATGTCCTTGCGCTGCTCCTCCAGCAGGCCCATCCGCGCGCGGGCCTGCGCCTCCTGGGCCTTCGCCGCAGCAACCTCCGCCTCGATGCTTGCGACGCGGGCCTGGATCTCCGAGAGCTCCTGGGCGCTGACCAGCTCGTCCTTCGCCAGGGGCGCCTTGCGCGCCAGCTCGGTGCGGGCCAACTCGAGGTTCGCCTCCGCGCGCTTGCCGTTCGCTTCGGCGGTGAGCAGCGCTGCGCGGGCCTCCTGGAGCTGGTGGCTCAGATCGGCGTCGTCGAGCCGAGCCACGACCTGCCCCTTCTCGACCGAATCGCCGAGCCGGACCTTCACCTCGACCAGCCGTCCCGACAGCCGCGGGGCGATGTCGACCGCGTCGGCGAAGAGCTCGCCCGGGTGCTCACTCAGCACGGAGAGCTGACCCCGTTCGACCGGGGCGACGCGCACCGCCACCGGACGCGGACCTCGGGCTTTCGCCTGCGCGGCCGCCGCATCGTCCTTGCTGCAGCCGGAGGCTGCGAGCAGGAGCGACGCCGCCGCGATGAGGACCGACTCGACGTTCCGACGCATCCGGTGGTTCACCCGTCTTCTCCCAGCGGCCACAGCCCGCGTGCCCGGCGCTCTTCGAGCTGCGCGACCCGCAGCGCGAACGTCGATTGTGCCAGATCGGCCTGGGCCTCGAAGGCGGCGACCGTCGCGTCGTCGCGCTCGAGCGCAGTGGCCAATCCGGCGGCGAAGAGCTGTGAGACCTGTTCCACGTTCTCCTGGGCGAGTCGGTGGGCGATGCGGGCCTCGTCCAACGCGGCCTGCGCCGCGACAATCCTGACCGATGCCTCGGCGTGCTCTCGTTCCGCGGTCCTGCGCAGGGAGGAGAGGGTGAGCCGCAGCTCGTCTGCCTCCGCCGCGCGCGCCCGGGCCTGGGCGTAGCGGAGACCTCCGTCGTAGAGGACCCAGGTCGAGGTGGCGAACAGGCTCCAGTTGGTGGGAAGCCCGAAGCCCGGCTCGTTGGTGATCCGGTACTCGGCTCCGATCCCCAGCGAGGGAATCAGTCGGAGATGCGGTTCGAGCGCCAGCAGCTCGAACGAGCGGGATCGCGACTCGAGCGCGAGGAGGTCCGGGCGTCGGGAGACGCCGAGCGCCTCCTCGTCCGGCGCCCGCTCGGGCAGGGGAGGCGGCGGCGCGAGGGGCATGTCGACCGTCAAGGCGAGCAGCTCTCCCAGCGCGAGCCGGGTCGTCTCCACCAGCAGCCGGGCGTCGTTGAGGGCGAGGCGCGCGTTGGACAGCGACAGCTCGGTCCGTGTGACCTCCTGCCTTCCGCTGAGCCCCGCTTTCACGCGCCGCTGGGACACCTCCACCGCCGAGGCGGCGACCTGCACCCTGCGCTCCGCCGCGGCGTGGAGCTCCTCCGCGGAGAGCACGGCGAAGAACCCGGTCGCGACGTCGTAGCTGAGCGACTGAACGAGCGACTCCGCTTCGTGCGCCGTCGCCTCCTCTTCGCGCCGCGCGCTGATCACCAACGGGATGGCCGAGGCGTCGAGCACGTTCGTCTGCACGGTCGCGGTCGCGTTGAGCGCGTTGCGCGACTGGATCTCGGCGACGTCTCCGCCCACCTGGCGGCTCACCGCGGCCTGGCGCCGGGTGTACCGGCCCTGGATCATCGCCTCTGGAAGCAGCCTCGCCCACGCCTGGCGGGTCAGCGCCGCCGCGCGTTCAATCCGGGCGCGGGCAATTGCCGGGACCTCGTTCCGTTCGCGGGCGAGCGCGAGCGCCCGTTCCAGCGTCAGCGGCTCCCCGGCCGCTGCGCCTTGCGTGATGAGGCAGGCGATCAGAACCCAACAACGCATGGCGCGAACCCTAAAACGAAGGCCCCGCCATGCTGCGAAAAATCGCGAGCACGCGGGGCCTTTCAGCGCAGACGCGCCGAGTCGCTACTTGTGGAACTTCGTCACCGGGACCGAGTGGGACGCGTCGACCTCGACCTTGTGTCCGGCGGGGAGGGCGGCGTGGCCGTGCCCCTCGTGCAGGTCGTGGCGCTCGTACCGCTTGTCGCCCTCGCCCATGCGGGTGTGGGCCTCCTTGACCGGGTGAGCCGGGGCGGCCGAGCCCTCGCGACGGGTCCACGGATCCGACGGGTGGGACACCGCCGGCCCCTGCAGGAGCTGCGGGCGCCCCGTCTCGTCGTAGATGTCGAGAGCGAACCCGGCGCGCGTGTAGGCCGGCTTGGCGTGGGTGCCGGTGTCCATGCGGATGGCGTCCTTCGGGCACGCCTCCACGCACAGGCCACACACCACGCAGCGCAGCTCGTCGATGACGAACTTCGTCGGGAACTTCTCGATGACCCGTGACTCGGACTCGGGGGAGTCCGGATCGTACTCACCGGCCTCGATGTAGATGCACTGGGCCGGGCAGATGGTGGCGCACATGTAGCACGCCACGCAGCGCGGCTTGCCGTCCTCGCGCGGGACGAGCCGGTGAAGGCCGCGGTAGCCCTCCGGGTAGATCGGCTTCTCCTCCGGGTAGGAGACCGTCGTCACCAGGCTCATGCCCTTCCGGTCGACCACCTCGGTGTTGGTGTCACGATTGCCGAACAGGTTCCGGAAGAAGTGGCGGGCGGTGATGCTCAGGCCCTTGAGGACCTCAGGCACGTAGAGCCGCTCGCGGAAGCCGAAGGAGGGTTCTTTGGACGCGTTGTAGGCCATGGCGATTCCGTAACGGTTAGTGATGCGCCGCAGCCGCGGGAGCGGCGTGGCCGTGGTCGTCGTGCGCGCCTGCTCCGTGACCAGCGCCGTGATCGTGCGCCTCCTCCTTCGATCCCCCACCCATCCAGGTGATGGCGATGAGGGCGAAGATCGTGACCAGCCCCACGATGGCGAGCGCGCGCAGAGAGGGGTCCCAGAGGACGAGTGCCCCGGTGATGAACACGTTCACCAGCCCCGCGGGGAGCAGGATCTTCCAGCCGAGCGACTGCACCTGGTCGTAGCGGAAGCGGACCATCGTCCAGCGGATCAGGAGCTGGACCCAGCACAGGAACAGGACCTTGGTCCAGAACACCATCCCGAGGAACCCGCCCCACAGCAACGGGTGGTCCTTGAAGAACGCCTGGAAGAGCCACTCCTCACCGAACGGGAGGTGGTATCCGCCCAGGAAGATCGCCGTGATGACGCCGGAGAGAACCACGATCTCCGCGAACTCCGAGATCATGAAGAGGCCGAACTTCATGCCCGAGTACTCGACGAAGTAGCCGATGACCTCGGACTCGCCTTCGGGGAGGTCGAAGGGGGCGCGCTTGGTCTCCGCGAACGAGGCCGCGAAGAAGAGGATGAAGCCTACGGGCTGCAGGAAGATGCCCCACGCCGGGAGGCCGATGTCGAACTCGCCGGGCAGCCGCCACAGGTAGTTGCCCTGGGCCGCGGTCATCTCGGTGAGCTGGACGGTGGAAAAGGCCATCATCATGCCGACCAGGCCCAGGCCCAGCGCGACCTCGTAGGAGATCATCTGGGACGAGGCGCGGACGCCGCCGAGCAGCGCGAACTTGTTATTAGACGCCCAGCCGGCGAGGGCCGTTCCGTAGACCGCAAGCGACGCGATCGCGAAGACCCAGAGGATCCCGAAGTCCGGGTTCGAGATGTACATCGGCACGTCGTGGCCGAACAGCTGGATGGTGGGGCCGGCGGGGACCACCGCGAACAGCAACAGCACCGGGGCGAAGGCGAGGATGGGCGCGAGCTCGAACAGCAGCCGCGTGCCCTTCGCCGCCGCGGGGATGAAGTCCTCCTTGAACAGCATCTTCGCGCCGTCCGCGAGGAAGTGCGGGATGCCGCCCAGCGAGTTGTTCTTCAGGCCGGGGAGGGCGATGCGGGCGCGGTTCGGACCGATGCGGTCCTGCATCATCGAGCTCCACTTACGCTCGGCGGCGGTGAGCAGCGACGCGATCACCATCACGAACAGGAGCACGAGGATGAGGATGTTGGTCAGATTGGCGCCGCCCTTGAACCAGCCCTCGGCCAGACCTCCGAGGGCATAGGCGCCTACCGTGATCCCGAAGAACGCTCCGAGGATCACGAGCAGGCTGACGACGACCATCATCCATCGATGTGGAAACAACATCTTAGAGTCCCCTCACGCGCGGAACGCCGAACTCGCGGTAACCGGGCGGACGACCATCCGCCGCCGCTGCGGTGTTTCTCACGCCCTTCGGAGTTCCGAACGGCGCCTGCTTGTCCCACTCGAACTGCGCCAGCTCCGCCACGCTGCCGGAGAGCGCGATGAACACGTCGCGCGACGACGCCCAGCTCGTCGCCTGACCGAACTCCCGAAGCAGGTCCGAGGCCCACTTCCAGTGCGGCTGGCTGTCGCCCCGCGGCGGGTAGGCCTTGCGGAACCGCTGCACGATCCCGTCGATGTTGACGAAGGAGCCCTCGTCCTCGGTGTGGACCGAGGTGGGGAGCACCACGTGCGCCTGCTGCGAGACCGGCCCCTCGTTCATGGCCTGGGCCACGAACACCTCGAGGTTCTGCGCGACCGAGGCGAACACCGCCGCGTCCACCGGGACCTCGGTGCCGATCGCGTAGAGCGCCTTCACCTTGCCCTGATCGAGCCCGGTCATCAGCGCGTCGAACGGCTTGAGCTCCAGGCCCAGCCCCTTCGCGATGAGCTCGAGGCCCTTGCGGTTCGGGTTCTTGTCCGCGGTCATCAGGAAGTGGTCGCCCTTGCCGTCGGGGCGGCCCGCTGCGTACACCGTCTTCACCCCGAGCACGTCCTTCGCGAACGTCAGCGCGCCGAGGAGATCCTCGTTCGACGCGACCGCGGAGGCCATCACCGCCAGGGTCGGCTTGCCGATGAACGGCTTGAGCTTGTCCGCCGCGGCGCGTGCGGCGTCGTCTCGGGAGATCTCGTTGCCGCGGCCGTTGTGGGCGCGGAGCACCCGGCCGGTGTTGAGGTACTTGTACGAGAGCCGGCCCTGATCACACATCCAGCTCTTGTTGACCTGCTCGTTCTCGCGCGGGCGGTAGCGGTAGGTGTCCTGCCCGAAGAAGTCCGCGAAGGTGTTGCAGCCGCGCGAGCAGCCCGTGCAGATGGACGGCGCCGCCGAGAGAAACCACGCGCGGGCGCGGAAGCGGAAGTCGCGGTTGGTCAGCGCGCCGACCGGGCAGATGTCCGCGATGTTGCCCGAGTAGTTCGAGTCCAACTCCTGGCCGGGGAACGTATCGACGACCTCGTGCGAGCCACGGCCGAACACGCCGAGCTGCGGCTCCTTCGCCACCTCGCTCATGAACCGCACGCAGCGCGTGCACATGATGCAGCGCTCGTTGTCGATGACGATCTGCGGCCCCAGCACCTTGCGCTTGTTGCGCAGGATCTTCGGACCCTCCAGCCGCGACGGCTGGTGGTCGTGCCGCATGTAGTAGTCCTGCAGCTTGCACTCACCCGCCTGGTCGCAGATGGCGCAGTCCACCGGGTGGTTGAGGAGGAGGAACTCCTGCACCGCGCGCTGCTGCTCCTG
>JBAWAM010000614.1:0-2183 GCA_049589315.1 Myxococcaceae bacterium | reverse complement strand
ACGGGGCGCCATGCGGATCTGCTCGCCGGCGGGGGCCTCTACGCCCACCTCGTCGCGCGACAGCTCGCGGCAGGAGCGGCCACAGGCTGAGATCCGGCAGGCGGCCTGGCATGGGCGGGCCGGACGAGGGCCTCCCGGCTCGGCTACGCAGCGCTCCTGCCGGGACAGCGGGAAGCCGTCGAGACGTTGGCCTCCAAGGGGTCGACGCTCGATCTGGCGGACCCCCGCGCGCTGACTCGTAGATCTGCGACTCAACACCCGTGTTTCGACCTTGAGGGGGAGGCGAGCACGTCGAATACCGCGCCGCCCGATGGCCTCCCCTCCCTTCACACGGGCACGCTACGTTCGCAGGCGAGGTCCCTTGGACCACCTCCTCGCCGGCCCGTGCTTGGTGGCTGTACAGGTGGCTGTTGGGTCCTTCCCCGGTTCGGAGTGTCCAGCAACGATGGGACTTGGCCGCGCCATCGGCGCTCTTTACCATATCTTCGACGTAATCTTCGGTGGGTATGGGCCGACGCACCAGATGAAACTTCCCTGAATGGTCGAATTCCGTGGCGATTCTCTCGAACCGGTTGAGTGTCGGGAAACCAGCAGGATCTCTCGCAACTAGCCCCAATCGGCGAATAATCACGCCGCCAGACGGTGAGCGATCTGCCCATACAGGGTCTCGGTCGCGGGGTTCTTGGTCAGGCGGAGCACGTTCCGGCCTCCAAGTCGGCTCAGGCGCCCGGCCCGGGCGATGAGCAGGAACCGGAGGGTGCGCATGCTGCGGAAGAGGTAGGCGTAGGTGCGCTTCCGGGACCGGGGCTTCGGTTCGGCGAGGGTGTCCAGCTGGAAGCTACGGATCAGGTTGTGGGCGAGGATGCTGAGTTGCTGCCAGGCGCTGTTCGCCGCGTAGTGCTTTGTCGGGACCACGTCGAGGGCGAACTCGCCCTTGAGCTCGGCGAAGGTCTTCTCCTGCGCCCCGCGCCCGCAGGCGAAGGCCCACAGCGCCGAGAGCCCCAGCGGCAGGTTCGTGGCCACGGCGGAGTACTCGTAGTGCCCATCATCGGGGGTGAACAGATCGAGCTGGAAGTTCCGGCGCGTTTCGTGGTGGACGTGCTTCCGATACAGGACCACGCGCAGGCGGAGATTGTTCCACTGGGGGATGACCAGTTCGGTCTCGTGGCCGGTCACGCCCGGCGCCACCGGGTGCCAGCGTCGGCACGCGGCCGCGATCGCCTTGAGCGGCAGCCAACTCCAGTACCCAACCTTGATCGCGTAGCCGCAGTCTCGGGCGGTCACGAGGTGCAGAATCCCGCGCTGGAAGAAGGCGGCGTCCATGCGGAACTCCAGGGCCACGCGCCGGCCGAATCGGGCGCGGAGGTCGTCGATGATGCCCCGCAGGAACGCGATCGCCTGTTTGGAGTCGTGGACGTTGCCGGGCCGGTTCTTGAGGCGAAGGATGTGCCCCGTCTGGGCCACGTGCGCGACCAGCGGGTAGTAGCTCGGGTCCTTCCGATGATGGGGGTTGAAGCCGCGGAAGGCCCAGCCGACGGTGGCCCCCGTCCGGATGACCGACCCATCCACGTCGATCGTCAGGCGTGGCAGCTCGAGTCGCGCCAACGCCTCGGTTACGAGATCACGATTCAAGGCGACGAGCGGCGCCAGCGTCTCCTGCGTGAACTGCCGCAACCAGTCGGCGACCGTCCGGCGGGTGGGCAACCGGGCCAAGCCACAGAAGCGCGTCACCATCGGATCGCCGCCCAGGTAGCGCAGGTGCTCGAGGCGCCGGGCCCCGACGTAGAACAAGGCCAGCAGCACCAGGGCGATCCGGGGACTGCCGTAGTCGCTGCGGAGTCCCGCGAACGTCTGGCGCAACCGGGCACCCAACTCGATCTGCCGCAGATAGCGCCCGAGCAGCTCCAACCCGCCGTACGACGTCAGCGCTTGGGGCACGAACTGGATCGTGAGATCACCCTTGACCACCCGCCGCAGGGTCGCTATCGTCAAGCGCATCAGAGGGGCCTCCAGTGTGAGAGGGAGTGCATTGGTGTGCTCTCCCTTGAGACCGCATTGGAAGCCTCTCTGATTCATGTTCCCCGCAGTTTCCCGTCCCGCTTATTCGCCGATTGGGGTTAAGACCGCGGCTGTTGGCGAACGACTTGCGTGCCCTCACGGCGGCGGCAGCCCAACCTCGACCG
>JBAWAM010000613.1:0-4626 GCA_049589315.1 Myxococcaceae bacterium | reverse complement strand
CCCCCCCGACCCTGTCCTTCGTCAGCGCCCGAGCCGCGGCGCCGTTGCTTCGCGGGTCAGCTCAGCAGGCCCGCGCGCAGGTCCCGCCGGTATCCCTGACTGATGTTGTAGTTGACCGCACGCTCCGCTTCCGGCCAGCGCGCCGATTCGGCCGCGCCGGTTCAGCGTGCGCACGCCGTTTCGGCGCGTTCCGCTCTTGCCCGCACGTGCGTCGCCTGCCGGCACCCCGCTTGCTCAGGGCCCCGGTCCAGCGCCTTGCACACGCGTGCGGAGGCCGGGAGACGTGAATGACGAAGACCCGTGGGATGATGGTAGTGGCGTGGTTGTGCCTCGCAGCAAGCCTGGGCTCGGCGAGGGCTGCGGTGGACCCGGTCTTCATGGCGAGCTCTCCCGCGTTCGACAGTCGGCGTCCGGACGTCACGGTCGACGGTGAAGGACAGGATGTGGACGAGCTCACCGGGGCGGCGGGCTTCGCTTACCCGTTCACGCTTCCTCCGGGGCGGAAGGACCTGACACCGAAGCTCGCGCTCCGCTACTCCTCCCAGGGCGGGCACCGCGGTGGAGTGGCGGCCGGCTGGTCCCTTCCGCTCCCGGCGATACGACGGGACTTCTCCGTCGGAACGCTGGCGGCGGCGGAGTACTCAGCCAGCGTGGGCGGGGCGTCCGGCCGGTTGGTGGCGGTGAATGACGCCTCGACGCTGGGCGGCGCGACCTACCGGCTGCGCGAGGACGACGCCTTCGTGCGCTTCGAGTTCCTGGGCGCACCCTCCTTCGCTGGCCTCTCCTGGACGCCTCCCACCGGCGGCTGGCTGGCGCTGGCGGCGGACGGGACCCGCTACTACCTGGGCGGGCTCACGCAGGCGTCGGACGGCTCCAGCCGCTGGCACCTCACCCACGAGGTGGATCCACAGGGGAACACCACCCGCTACGCCTGGTCCCGCGTGGTCGACGGCGCCGGCCGGCTGCTCGACTTCTCCCTGGACAGCATCGAGTACACCGGCAACCCGCTCATTGGCGCGGACTCGCACGCGCGGGTGGACTTCTCCTACCAGTTCGACCCGTTCGGCCTCTCCGCCTGTCCCTCCAGCGCCATCCCCGTGGGCGCCCGCAGCGACAACCATGGCGGACTCCTCTATGCCGAGGGGGCGCGCAAGCTGGTCGCGGTCACCACCTTCGTGCGGGACACGCCCACGGCGCGCTGGCGCCAGGTGCGGCGGGTGCAGCTGAACTACGAGGCGAGCACGGAGAGCTGCTCGGCGGCGTTCTCCCCGTTCCGGCAGCTCCGGTCGCTGGACGTCTCCGCCACCTCCCCCACCGGCGTGGTCACCCTGTTGCGTCCCGTTTCCTTCGGCTACGGCCCCCCGCAGCGGCTGCTCAATCGCACCGTCAACGACCACCGGGGACCCGGGCTCATCAGCTGGGGCGATGACCAGGGGCAGACGGACGCGCTGCTCGACTACGACGGCGACGGACTGCTGGACCACCTCCAGGTGGAGCAGGACGGCAGCAAGTGCGTGCTGCACGTCTACCGCGGCGCGCGAGGGGGCGGCACCGCCGGCAAGTACCTCATCGACCTGCCGATGATGCCGTGGGCGAACGGCACCTCCCCGGCCTTCAATGAGAAGTGCAGTCTGGGGGGCCAGAAGACCTTCCGCGCCAACCTCAATCCGCAGCACTCCTGCGGCCACGCGGGCAACCTCAACGCGTACCACTTCGACGACGTGGACGGAGACGGCAAGGTCGACCTGCTCACCTCGCTGCAGGTGGACCCGGACAGCTACAACCCAAGTGTCGATCCGCAGGTCGACAACGGGTCCAGCGTGACCGCCGCGAACCCCTGTGCGCCGCTGACCGCCCCCACCACGCGCACCTTTACCGCCTGGGCCGGCAAGGTGGGCCCCTCGGTGTGCCAGTTCTACCCCACCCAGAAGAACCAGGACTGCAACGGCCAGTACGCCTGGCGCCTGTACCGCAACGTCGGCACGGCGCTGACGGCGTTCCCGCGCCTGGCCAGCTTCGGCTCCGCGATGACGCGGGTGCCCGTGCCCATGGACCCGGACAACAGCCTCAACGGCCACCTGGGCGTGGGCAGCCTCTCCACCCACTACGGCTTCCATGCGGTCGCGGACCTGGACGGAGACGGCAAGCTGGATGCCATCCTGGGCAACCAGACGACGTCCAACCTGTTCTGGAAGGTCCACCGCGGCAACGGAAACGGGACCTTCGCCAGCACGGCGGTCACCTGGCCGGTGCCGGCCGGCGTCACCACCCAGCCGTCCTCCACGGGGCAGAACAACTTCGGCATCCCCAAGCTCAGCTACACGTTCTCCTCGCTGATGGACGTGAACGGCGACGGGCTGGCGGACCTGCTCACGCAGTCCGGGTCGGAGCTCTCGGCGTTCCTCAACACCGGCACCGGGTTCTCACCCACGCCGACGCGGCTGGGGGTGAACCTCACCGTCGACATGAGCGCCAGCTACACGGACGCCATTGGCGGCGGGCAGATCTTGCACTCCCACCGCGAGTTCGTGCATCGCCTGTTCGACGTGGACCACGATGGCCTGCCGGACTTTCTGGACTTCTCCAGCGGGGCGCCCGTCTACCGGCCCAACAGCGGAGACCGCTTCCTCGAACCGCGCCCGCTCCATTCCGCCTGGCTCAGCGCACGCCGGCGCATCGACAACTCGTACCCAGGTTGGGAGACGACGACCGACGCGTACGACCGGGATGGTGACGGCCTGCCGGACCTGGTCTCCAACTCCACCACCGCGGAGAGCATGACGCGCGTCCACGACGAGTTCAGCGGCGCGCCGCCGCGGTTGCTCAACACCATCGACTCGGGCCGCGGACGCGTGGTGCGGTTCTCCTACGCGCTGAGCACGGACACCACCGCGGTGACGCAGCAGCCCGGGGCCGGCACGTACCTGCCCAGCGTCAACTGGGTGGTGACGAAGGTGACGGTCTCGGACGTAGGCGGCGTCCCTGATGCGGTGACGCAGTACACCTACGCGGACCCCATCTACGGCCGTGAGTCGCTGCTGCTCAAGGACGCGGCCAGCTTTCTCGGCTTCAAGACCGTGACGGTGGATCGCTCCGGGCCCACCGGGGGGACCTCGCTGGGCCGGCGGCTGGTGAAGTCCTTCGCGTACGACCTGGCGAACGACGCCCGCGCGAGGCTCGTCCGGGAGCTGACCTACAACCGCAGTGCGACCGGGGCGCTCGTCCTGCAGCGGGACCGTTCGATGGTGTGGACCAGCTTGCCGCTGTTCAACGGGGCCTCCTTCCATCGCGCCATCCAGAGTGAGCGCAGCACCGTCTGCGCCGCCACCGGCGCCTGCACGCCCACGGTCTGGAACACCCTGCGCACGGAGAACACGCAGACGCCGCACGTCCACGGGGGGATGAACGTGCTGTACCTGGCGTCGGCCTCGCGAAGGGGGCCGGGCTCCGCGCCCAGCGACCAGGACCGCAGGGAGCGGAGCACCTTCCAGGTGCGGTACGGCCAGGCGCCATTCTCGGCGAGCGACTACCGCGTCCTCGAGGCGGAGCGCCTCCGCGAGGCGGCCACGCCCGGCTCGGGCGGAAACAGCTTCACGACCATCGGCCGGGTGGTGAAGAGCTACGAGCCGGCCAGCGGCCTGCTGCTGCGCATCGACACCGCGCTGGATGCGGCGAGGGTCGCGACCACGGCCTTCACGTACACGTCGAGCGGCCAGACCCGGACGCACACGCGCCCGGAGAGCTTCGCGGCTGGCGGAGCGCGGAAGACCGAGTACACGTACGACGTCCGCGAGCTCCACGCCACGCAGGTCGTGAACCCGCTGGGGCACGTCGTCTTCCCCAGCCACGACGTGGGCACCGGCGTCTCCCTGGGCACGAAGGGGCCGCAGTCGAAGCAGGTCGGCACCGCCACCGTGTGGGCCACGTCCAGCGTCACCATTGACGGACTGGGCCGGGTACTCACGGAGTCCGTCCCCGTCGACGACGCGGCCGCGGGCTACGTCAGCAGGCAGACGCGCACCGTCGCGTTCAACGACAGCTCCGTGCCCGCCACGGTGACGACGTCGACGCTGCAGGACTTCGGGGGGGCCGCGCAGGTGAAGGAGCTCCAGAGGTATGACGGCACCGGCCGAGAGCTGTCGCGCACGCGCTTCCGGCAGCTGCCCGGGCAGCCGGATGAGGTCTGGACGACGACGTACAATGCGCTGGGAGAGCTGGCCACGGTGGTGGGTCCAGACCCCCGCGTCGACACCGGGGCGACGATCACGCACAAGGCGCTGGGCTACGACGCGCTGGGCCGGGTCATCCTGAGCAAGGCGGCGGATGGCAGCGGCGTCGCGACGACGTACGACGGACTGGTCCGCAGCGATGCCGAGCTGACCGCGTCCGCAGGCGCGCACAAGTCGACCTTCGACACGAAGAACCCCTTCGGGGAGACCATTCGAGTCGACGAGGTGGACCACCAGGCGCAGTCCGCGGCGACCACCTTCTACGCCCACGCGCCGCAGGGAGGCGTGAGCAGCGTGACGGATGCGGACGGGGTCGTCACCACGTACGAGCGGAACTTCATGGGAGAGATTCTCGCCGTGCGGCGCGGGGGGAGGACGTGGGAGCACGGGTATGACC
>JBAWAM010000612.1:0-3688 GCA_049589315.1 Myxococcaceae bacterium | reverse complement strand
GCCGCGGAGTGCGCCGGCGAGGAGCCCCTGGAGAAGAAGCGGGAGCTCGTGAACGCGCGCATGAAGGCGCGCGACCCTGCCGGCGCCGCAGCCTGTGCGCTCGCCGCGTTGAAGCCGGCCATCGACGCCGAGCGGATGCTGGGCCATGCGCGTTTCCTGACCGGTGACACGGACGGGGCGCTCACCACCCTCGAGCGCGTCCTGCAGCTCGCGCCGGACGACGGCGAGGCCCTGTACGCGCATGCGACCGTCCTGTTCGAGGCGAAGCCGGACGACGTGAAGGCGCTGGCGCAGGCGAAGGCCGAGTGGGAGCAGTTCCTGAAGAGCGAGCCCACTTCTCCCCGCGTGGCGTGGACGCGCCGGATGATCGCGCGCGCCGATCAGGCGATCGCGGCCGGCGGCGTGAGCGCGCTCGACAAGAAGCAGGTCGCCGGCGCCCAGGCGAAGGTGGCCAGCGCGCCGCCGTCGATGGCACCTCCCTTCGCAGCTCCGATGCAGGCGGCTCCGATGCAGGCGGGGAGTGCGTCGCCGCCGCCGCTGACCCGGGAGGCCATGGAGGCGTTCCAGAACACCCAGATCACCCCCGAGATGCTCGAGCGCTTTGCGAAGCTGATCGACGAGGGCGAGGTCCACCTCGCCAGCGGTCGCTTCCAGGAGGCGCTGGAGAACTACAAGCAGGTGATGCCCTACCAGCCCGACAACGCGAGACTCCGGGCCGGCATGGCCTGGGCGCTGGTCGCCTTGAAGCGGCAGCCCATGGCTGACCGCGTGTGGCAGGTCGCAGTCACCTCGAATCCGGAAGCGGTCGACGCGCTTGGACAAACGCTGAAGGCCAGAGGAGACGCCGCCGGGGCGCGCTCCGTGTGGACGAAGCTGGCAGAGACCGCTCCTTCCTATGCACAGAAGGCCGGGCTGAAAGCGCGTCTGGAGAAGTGATGAAGCGTTTCTCGACGGTCTTTCTGGCATCGCTGGTGGGTTTGGGCCTCATCGTGGGGTGTGGCGAGGGCAGCCGTCCCCAGACGCGCAACCGCGGCGACGTGCGGGTCGTGTTGCCGGAATCGTCTGCGGAGCCGACGCGGTCAGCGAGTCACGACTTCGGCAGCATCTCCGCCGGGACCTCGAAGGTGATCACGCTGAAGCTCCGGAACGTCGGCCCGGACGACGTTGCCATCACCGGGACCCGGTTCGAGAACGCGCCGACGGGTGCCTTCTTCGCCCTTCCTCCCTCGATGATCGAGTCGGACGGCGGTGAGGGAAGCCTGACCCTGACGTTCTCGCCGCCGAGTGCGGGTGACTACTCGGGCGAGCTCATCATCGAGCACTCCGGCGAGTCGCTCAGCTCGTCGGTGACCCTCACCGGCAAGGGCATCTAGACGAGGCGCGCTGCGAGCAGGTCCTGGACATCGAGCAGCCCGACCGGCTTGCCTTCGGCGTCCACGACCGGAAGCTGGTCGACGCTGAATTCGCGCATGAGCGCTGCGGCGGAGAGGACGAGCTCGTCGGGTGAGATGCAGCGCGGGCGCTTGCCCATCACGCTTCGCACCGAAGCGCCGAAGTCCGTCTGGCCGCGCTCCACGAGTCGGCGGAGATCGCCGTCGGTGAAGATGCCGACGAGGCGTCCACCTTTGTCCACCACATGGGTCGCGCCGGGGCGGCCGGGCGTGTTGGTCATGACCACCACCGCCTCGTGCAGCGGCGCGGTGTCCCGCACGACCGGGTTCGACTCGCCGGCACGCATGACCTCGTAGACGCGCATCACCGAGCGCCCCAGCTTCCCGCCCGGGTGGAATACGGCGTACTCCTCGCTCGAGAACTGACGCAGCTTCATCAGCGTCATCGCGATCGCGTCGCCGACCGCGTGCAGTGCCGCGGTGGACGCGGTGGGCACCAGCCCCATCGGGCAGGCCTCGTCGATCCGGCCGATGTCGAGCACGACGTCGGAGCCCTTCGCGAGGGCGGATGCCGGATCGCCGGTGATCGCCACGATCTTCGCCCCGATCCGACGAAGCGCAGGGAGCACGCGCAGCAGCTCCTCGGTGGCGCCGCTGTTCGACAGCGCGACCACTACGTCGCGCCGGGAGACCCGTCCCAGATCGCCGTGAACGGCCTCCGCGGGATGCAGGAAGATGGAGGGCACGCCGGTGGACGCGAGGGTGGCCGACAGCTTCTGGCCGATGTAGCCGGGCTTGCCCATGCCTGTGATCACGATCTGGCCAGGGCAGGCGAGCAGGAGCTCGATCGTCTGCTCGAAGGTCTCGCCGAGCCGGTCCTTCACGCTGAGCACCGCGTTGGCCTCGACGTCGAGGACCTGGCGGGCGAAGGCGAGGACGTCGGCGCGGCTGGGGCGCGGGCCCTTGCGTCGGGAGCCCGTCGCAGAGACGGCGCGAGGTGTGGGACGAGCGGGCGTGGTGCGAGAACGGCGGAGATCCCTGGGCGAACGGGCCATTGGCGGGGCTTGTACCCCTTTGGGTCGCGCCCTTCCACCTTGACCCTTGGGGGGCCCTCGGCTACTCGCTCCGCAGCCGCCGGGATGCCCATCGCCTCCCGAGGTGTTTCCCGCCCGGAGATTGCCCCATGAAATTCTTCATCGACAGCGCCGATGTGAAAGAGATCCGCGCCGCCCACGCGATGGGCTGCCTGGATGGTGTCACCACCAACCCGTCCCTCCTCGCCAAGGTCGGCCGCCCGCTCGAGGAGACGATCCGTGAGATCTGCTCCATCGTCGACGGGCCGGTCAGCGCCGAGTGCGTGTCGCTCGAGGCCGAGGACTTGATCAAGGAAGGTCGTCAGCTCGCGAAGATCCACGACAACGTCGTGGTGAAGATCCCGATGGGCGTGCCCGGCATGGTCGCAACCAAGGCGCTCACCGCAGAGGGCATCCGCACCAACGTGACGCTGGTCTTCTCGCCGAACCAGGCGCTGCTCTGCGCCAAGGCGGGCGCGACCTTCGTGTCGCCGTTCGTCGGCCGGCTCGACGACATCTCCCAGGACGGGATGGAGCTGATCTCGCAAATCATCGAGATCTACCAGAACTACGACTTCCGCTCGGAGGTGCTGGTCGCCAGCATCCGCAACCCGGTCCACGTGGTGACCGCGGCGCGGATGGGCGCGGACGTCGCGACGATTCCGTTCAACGTCCTGCAGCAGCTCGCCTCGCACCCGCTCACCGACATCGGCATCAAGAAGTTCCTCGCCGACTGGGAGAAGGTGCCGAAGTCGGTGAAGTAGTCGAACGCAGGATCCCGCAATGAAAAAGGGGCGACGCCCGGGAGGGCGCCGCCCCTTTTGTTCGTCTATGGGTCAGTCGCTGACCGAGCCGGTCACCGACATCTGGCTCGAGACGCCTCCGAAGGTCGAGCTGGCCCGGACCTCGGCCGCCGACGCGGCGCTGCCGCCCTTGATCTCCACCACGCCGTAGTTGCCGTACTCGAAACCGTTGACGGTGGTGACGACATAGCAGGGGGAACTCTGGCAGGTGTTCGAGCAGGCTCCGCCCGACTGCCCATCACAGAACTGCTGGGTGAAGTTCATCCCGAGGCTGTCGACCACCGCGGGCGTGGTGGTGAACTTCGTCGAGACGTTCCCGCTCACCACGCTGACGTTGTAGGTCGTCGCGGCGTTCAACTCGTTGAAGTTCTTGTCCGCGAAGTAGACGCCCAGGTTCACGGCTGTCGCGCCGCCTGCAGCC